>JAESQQ010000096.1 GCA_016765095.1 Planctomycetota bacterium
AACAAGAAGGCCGCCATAGCCAAGGCTACCAATGATCCCCGCACTAGCTCCCCCAGTTCTCGTCGCAGGACGTTTGCGGCGACCAGGCACCATGGCGGGCGCTCTCGGCTCGAACCAGGGGCTTCTTGAGGAATTCTCGGCGTCCAGCCTAAGTCAGCTGCCTAGCTGCCTGTTGGGCTCTCCGCAGACCTCGTTCCAGAGGCACGCCCTCCAGAACCTGTCCGGTCAGCCGGACTTGATGCGCGGCAGACGAATCGGACCTACGTGCGGATTCGCGGAGGTGGCGTAGCGTAACTGCGCTTGTCGGAAGGAGGCTGAATGCAGACCGCACGCGGACGCGCGGATCGGCACTGTGCTACTTGCCTTTCCGTCTTCGCTTCTCCGGCGCATTCTCCAGGGTGCTCGCTGGCTCTCGATAGGCCCGAGACGCCGCGACGCGAGCCCGATAGCGAGTGATCTCTGCCGCGCGGCGCTCGTCGCTCCAACCCAAGGGCCCGGCCATTAAGTCCGCGACCTCCTCACACACGCCCAGCCCCTGGTCGCGGTCCTGGAGGAAAATCAGAGTCCGCCGGCGCAGGACGTCGTCTAGGCAGTTAGCGAGCTCGTAGTCGACGGCGAACACGACCTCGTCGAACAGGTAGGGGAGGTCGGGAACGAGCCGACCCGGGCGTACGCCGTGAGCACGGCCTGCCGCGAGGACAGCGCGCGATCGGACGCCGTAAGTCGTCGTTAGGTGCCAAGCGACCTCAGCGTCCAACGCGTGCTCCTTGGCGAGCTCGCGGCTAAAGGAGGGCAAGTCTCGGAGACGGTGCCCGCCAAGCCGTGCGCCCGGCAAGGGGACCTTGTGGGTCCGGCAAGGATCGAGGCTGACGCCTGTGCCGAGCTTCTCGAGAGCCCGGTCGACGGCCTGCTCCGCCATCAGGCGGTAGGTCGTCAGCTTTCCGCCCACGATCGCCAACAAGCCAGGATCGAGGCTCAGGATCGAGTGTTCTCGGGAGACCTCGCTCTCGGACTCTTCCTCGGTCGTCCCCATCAGCGGGCGGAGGCCGGACCACGTCGAGATCACGTCGTCAGGCGTGGCCGTCAACGCGGGGAAATAGGACCGCGCCGCCTCGAGGAGATACTCCACGTCCGCCCGGCTGGCCTCGAGCCCGTCCGGCCCCGCCTCCTCGTCGGTGTCGGTCGTCCCGAGGATCGTGCGGGCGCCCCAGGGAATCGCGAACATCACCCGGCCGTCTGTGGGTCCCGTCAACACGACAGCGTGATTGACTGGCAGCTGCGCCCGGTCCAGCACGACGTGGCTCCCCTTGGTCGGCCGGAGTCGCTTCGGCTGCTTGCCGTCGAGCCGCTGCAGGATTTCGTCCGTCCAGGGTCCCGCGGCGACGATCGTGATCTTGGCTGAGACCTCAAACGGCTCCTGCTCTGGGCTGAGGACGTCCTGAACGCGCAACCCGCGAGCCGAGCCCGTCGAATCGCGCAAGATCTCAAGCGCCTCGACGTAAGTCGCCACGACGGCCCCGTTGGCCTCCGCGTCGATCGCAGTCTCGAGCGTCAGGCGCCCGTCGTTGGTCATGCAGTCGTAGTAGAGGGCCGCGCCCTTGAGGCCCTTGCTCAGCAGGCCAGGCTCCGCCTTGGTCGTGCGCCCCTTGCTCAGCATTCGGTGGCGCCGGTAGTTGCGGAACATTGCAAGCAGGTCGTAGGCCCACATCCCGAGCGCGACCATCAGGAGCCCAACTCGGCTGCTCTCGTAGACCGGGAACAAGAACGGAAGCGGACGCGCAAAGTGGGGGGCGAGGCGCATCAAGGTCGCTCGCTCGCGTGTCCCCTCGAACACAAGGGCGAGCTCGAACTGCTCGAGGTAGCGGAGGCCACCGTGAATCAACTTGCTGCTCGCCGAGGAGGTCCCGTTCGCGAGGTCAGCCTTCTCGACGAGCGCCACGCTCAGCCCGCGCAGCGCGGCGTCGCGGGCGATTCCGGCACCGGTCACTCCGCCACCCAAGATGAGGAGGTCGAACCGGTGCTCGCGGAGACGCCGGAGTCGATCCTGGCGATCAGTCCTGGGGTCGGGAGGATTCACTGGCGGCGAAGATACTCAGCTGGATCGTCGAGGCCAGCCTCACGGAAGCCCCGCAACCGGAGTTGGCAGGCGTCGCACTCGGCGCAGCTTCGCCCCCCAGAGTCTGGGTCGTAGCAACTCGTCGTGAGGCCGTAGTCGACGCCCAGCGAGAGGCCGCGCTGAATGATCTGGGCCTTGGTCAGCTCGATCAGAGGGGTGTGGATCGTGAGCGGCCGTCCCTCGACACCCGCCCTCGTCGCGAGTCGAGCCATAGCCTCGTAGGCGCGGATGTACTCGGGGCGGCAGTCGGGATAGCCCGAGTAATCGAGGGCGTTGACGCCAATGAACACGTCGCTCGCGCCGAGGACCTCGGCGAACGCGAGCGCGAAGCTGAGGAATATCGTGTTCCGAGCTGGCACGTACGTGACCGGGATCCCTGCTGATTCGAGCTCCAGATCTCGTCCCTTCGGGACCTCGAACTCGGTGCTCGTGAGCGCGGAGCCACCGAAAGGGCGGAGATCGATCGTGCAGACCTCGTGGCGCACGACCCCTAGCGCTGCGGCCACGCGGCGAGCCGCGCTCAGCTCCTGCTCGTGGCGTTGGCCGTAGGAGAAGCTGAGCGCAGACGGCGCAAAGCCGGCCTCGTGGGCGATCGCGAGGCAGGTCGACGAGTCGAGCCCTCCGCTCAGGAGCACGACCGCGGGCGGAGCCGGTGTGGACTCGGTCAGGCCGCGCCCTCGGGAACTTTGAACAGGAACCGGTGACTGTAGATCTCGATCCGATCCCCTGACGCGAGGCGCCTATGTCCGTGGACGACCTCTCCGTTGACGCTGACGTCGTTCCCCGAGGGGGTGACATTGATCAGGGTGTAGCTCTCGTAGCCACGGGTAATCAGCGCCGCGCGCTTGGGGGTGAACCAGCCCCGGAGGACCAGGTCACAGGCGATGTCCTTCCCAACCGTGAACACCTCGCTCAGAGGGTGTTCGACCGGATCCGAGCCGTCTGGAGTCGGCAAGACCAACAGGCCTCGAATGCGGTCGTGGGCGCCGTCCTGTCGACGCGACTCCTCGGGCGTGATCTGCAGCGTCATGCCGCCGAGCTCGACGCCGCCGGTCTTCTCGAGGCGCTCCGCCAAGTCGAAGGCCACTTGAGTCTCCGACATGAAGCGGAGCCGGAACTTGCCGAGGCCGATTCCGTCGCCGTCGTTGAGGAGCGTCAGGCCGGAGACCTTCTTGCCGTTGATAAAGGTGCCGTTAGCGGTCCCCGCGTCGATCAAGGCGAACAGACCCTCGTGCTGGCGAATCGTGAATTGAACGCGAGACACGACTGGGCTGTCGAGCGTCACGTCGCAGCTAGGGTCGCGGCCGACGGTGACTTCTTCCTGCGCAAACTCGAAGTCTGAGAGGTGTCGATTGGGGAGCGACACACTGAGCCGAAAGCTCGGCCCACCTTCAGGACGAGGGGCCTCATCGTCCTTGACCGGGGTCAGCGCGAGGTCGGTGTCGGCGAGGCTCACCCTCGGGTCTGACGACTTGGGTTTCTTGGGGGGGCCGTCAAAGAGCGTGTCCAAAGACCCCCAGGCCCCGGTGTCCGCAAAGTCAGACCCTTCCTCCTCCTCTAGGGGCGAGAGGACCGAGGCCGCTTCGTCGATCAGCTCCTCAAGGAGTCGCTCGTGGGTCTCGCGCTCACGTTCGACCCGAGCCAAAGCGGTCAAGAGCTGCTGGAGGCTCCCTTGAGCGGTCGCGAGCGCCGAGTTGGCCTCCTTGAGTTTCTCGTCGCTCTCGTCGAGCGCTCGCTGGGCCGCGTCGACGTCGGCCTTGGCCCGGCCCAAGTCCTCGAGCTGGGAGGCGACGAAAGCCTCGTTCCCGCGGCTGGTCGTGCTCAGCTCTTCGCAGTCTGCCTGGAGCGTCACGACCTGGGCCTCGGCCGCTGCGAGCGCGGATTTGATTCCGAGCAGGGCCGCCTCGGACAGGTCGGCGATCTCGGCCGCCGAGTGGGCCGCTGCCGTAGCCTTCTGAACCTCCTCCAACCCAGCGCCTTCCCGCTGCACCTCGAGCTTGGCCTTGGAGGCCACCGCGCCCTCTTCCGCAGCCGTGAGCGCGGTCTCGGCCTTCGCGAGGGCCTCCTTCGCGCCCTCGATCTTGCCTTCGATCTCCGCGAGGGCCGCCTCCTTGGTCGCGACCCCCTCCTTGGCCTCGTTTCGGGCCGTCTTCGCAGCCGAGACCTGGTCCTGGGCTTCACTCGCCGCCGCCTCGGCCGCCTCCTCCTCGTCTGCGGTCTCGACGCGCGTCAAGGCCTGGCTTGACTCGAGCTGCGCCTGGCGAGCCTCGCTCAGGAGCTCCTTGGCCGCGCTCACGTCCTCCTTGGCGACCTCGATCTCCGCCTTGGCCGCCACGACGCCTTCCGTAGAGGTCTTGAGTTCAGCTTTCGCTTGGTCGCAGGCCTCCTTGGCCCGCTCGACCTTTCGCTCGCGGGCCTCGACGCTGGCCTCGCCGGCCTTCAACTTGGCCGCGGCGGCCTTGGAGGACTCGCGTGCCTTCCGTCCAACCTCAGCCAGATCTTCGGCTCGCTCCCGAGCCGTGCTGAGGGCTGTCTTGGCCTCCTTCAAGGAGGCCTCGTTCTTGGCGACCTCGGCCTCAGCCTCACTCAGCTCACAGCGACCGAGAGCGAGCATCTCTTGGCTCTCCGAGAGGTTTCCCTCAGCCGCGCCCGTGGCCTCTGCCAACGGCTCCAGCACGTCGCGCAGGCCCTCGAGGGCGGCGCGCCGCGCCTCGACTTCCTGACGAAGGCCGTTGAGTTGGTCCTCCTTGGATTCGCCGCGCAGACGCCGAAGCGCGGCGCGCGCCGACTTGAGCGGAGCGCTGCTCTCCGCAAGGGCGGCCTCTATGTCTGGGCGGGCGTCCTTCCCAATCTCACGAAGCTCAACGCGCACGTCTTCGAGTTTCTCACTAAGTACGATGCAGCTCTTCTGGACCGAAAGGTAGGCAGTCACGGCGGTGCTCGCGCCCTCCAGAGCACTGGCGATCCGCTCGACGTCGTCTAACGGATCCTTCGTATCCTTGCTCGCGCTCATGGTTCCCCGGTCATGTCCACCGAGCAGAATCCCCGATGGACGCCCCGAGCGCCACCCCTCGTGACCCATCGATCGCAGACGAACCGAGCCCCCCGGGCGCGATTCGTCACGCCTCGCGCCAGGCCGGACCTGGGTCGACTCCACACGCAGCCAAGGCGGC
>JAESQQ010000913.1 GCA_016765095.1 Planctomycetota bacterium
CAGGCCTCGGGGAGGGAGCGCCCGGCCTCGCTGGCGACGCCCTCGGCGCGCTGCTTGGCACGCCGGCGCCTGCTCAGGGGGCGACGGCGGCACCTCTCCCGGCGGTGCCCGCGCCTTCCCTCGCGCCCGACGCCTTGGACAGCGTCTTGGGGCGTGAGCCTCTGGCCGCAGAGTCGGCGAGCTCTGTCGCTGGGCCGGCGCTGGCGGGGGACGCGCTCGGGGCGCTGCTCGGTGATCCGGGCCTGACCCGCGTCGAGAGCCTGAAGGCGAAGCCCACGCCCTCGACGAAGGAGTCCTCGGCCAAGCCCAACAAAGTCCTGCAACGACTTTTGGAGCAGAAGCCCTGAGCACCGAGCGCGGAGGAGAGGGACTCCTGGGTGTCGCGATCTTGGCGGCGCGGAGCGCGCTCCGTTCGCGGCTCGTGCCGCTCGCGACCCTGTTGCTGATCGGCGTCTTGGCCGGGCTGGTCTGGGGCGGAATGGGCGACGAGTCGCCGGCTGGCCGACTGCGCGCCTACTTGAGCCTGGGCGGGAGCTTCGTGAGTTTCCTGCTCGCGCTCTGCGCGATCTTTCTCCCACCTCGCCTCGCCGCAGACCTCGACTCCGGACGTCTGACTCAGGTCGTGACGGGACCGCTCCCGCGCTGGCAGCTCCTCGTCGCCTGGTGGCTCGGCACGAGCGCGGTGTTGGCTGCGTTGGCCGTGCTTGGGTATGCGCTCTTAGGCTTCGGAGCCGAGGCGGTGCTGCGGCTGAGCGGAGACGACGCCCAGGCTCAGAAGAGTCTGCGCGAGAACGTGCTCAGCGCGCGCTCGGTCGCGCGGGCGGACGTCCCGACGACGGACGACTTCGAGGAGCGGGCTCAGGCCCGCTACCAGGCGCTCCTCGCGAGCGGAAAGCTCCCGCCCGACCTGGACGAGGAGGAAGCCCTTGGACGCCTGCGCTCGACCTTCGAACTCGAAGCCCGCTCCCTGGGGCCACGCCAAGGCAAGTCGTGGAGCGTCCCCGACGCTAACTTCGGCGGGACCGACCAGCTCGTGCTGGGGTTCAAGTTCAACGCGAGCTGGCCGAAGTTCATTGCTGCGAACCTCCGCGCCGTGCCGCTCCGAATCACGGTCAGCGCCGGCGGGAAGCAGCTTTGGGTCGAGCCCCCCAACCTCTACAAGCCGACCTCGCCCTTCGCCTTGACCGTGCCGGCCGAGCTCGTGGCCGGGCACGAGACCCTCGAGGTCTCGATCGAGAACCTCTCGAGTCGGGGAGCCACGCTCGTGTTCCCGCGCGAGGGTCCCAAGTTCCTCTATCCCGCCGGCGGCTTCGCCCGCAACCTCGCCCGCGCGGCCTGGGTCGAGGTCTGTCGGCTCTTCTTCTTGGTCGCGATCGGCGTGATCATGGCCTCGCTCTTCGACGGCAAGCTCGCGACCCTGGCGGTCTTGTGGGTCGTGGCGCTCGGGTATGGGCAGGGCTTCCTCGACGACTCGCTTCGACCGGGTCTGTTCGGCGCCGCCGATCAAGTGATCCTCCCGCTCCTGCGAGCGGTCCTGTGGGTGATTCCAGACTTAGGGCGGGCTGAGCTGGGCGCGGCCCTCGCGGGCGGAGAGGCGGTTCGCCCGGTGTGGCTGATCGGCAGCGCTCAAGACCTCTTCCTGCGGACCCCGGTCCTGCTGGCCTTGGGCGCGTTCTTCTTCGGGCGTCGTGAGCTGGGGGCGAACCTGTGAGGGGGAGTCGTGGGCTGATCGCAGCGCTGATTGGGCTAAGCGCCTTGGCAACCCTCCGACCGCAGGTCCAGGAGCGCCAAAAGGCGGCTGGGCTCGTGATCGAGGGCGCCGACACTCAGGGCATGGCGAGCGACGTGGCCGTCCCGACCCTCGCGCTGGGCGCCTTTCGAGGTCTCGTCGTCGACTACCTCTGGGTCCGCACGATCACCCTCCGCGAGCAGGGTCGGACCTACGAAGCCCGCGTCCTCGCCGAGCAGATCGGACGGCTCCAGCCGCGGCTGCCCGCGGTTTGGGACTACCTCGGGAGCCACCTGGCCTACGACTTGGCGGCGACCGCCAACGACGCCGAGACGCGCTGGGCTTGGATCCAAAACGGTCTCGACCTCGTCCGCGAGCAAGGGCTCGCCAAGAACCCGACCAGCTCCCGGCTCTGCTACACGCTCTCGCGGATCTATCAGGACAAAGTCAACGCGACGATGGACGACTTCCACCTCGACTTCAAACGCGAGCACATGCTGCGGATGCGGCGAGCCGGGATCCACTTGGCGAGCGTGATTGAGCTCGCGAGCGCCCCCGGCTTGAGCGCGCTGGCCGCCCAGGACGAGGCTGCGCTCGAGGTCTTGGTCGCCTACTCCAAGCTGCGCGGCCTCGGGGAGATCAGCGAGATCGAGCCGACTCTGCTCTGCGCGGCTCACCACCGCTACCGCTACGAGGGCCTGCCGCCCGCAGACGGCGTCTCGCCCGCCGAGGTCGCGTTCTTGGTCAGTCTCGAGAAGAGCCCGGCCGGGAACCGGGTCCTGATCAGCTGCGCCGCGCAGTCCCTGCGCGAGATCGGGTTCGACCCCGAGCACATGCGCCAAGTCAACGCCGACTATGGCCCCCTCCGCTGGCAGAGCAGCTTCAGCGCGCCGATCTATTGGGCGGCCAAGGGAGTCATGCTGGCCGAGGCCAAGGGGGACGTCGCTCAGAAGGTCCGCTGCCGACGAGCGGCGTTGCAGGGTCTCAAGAACGCGATGCGGAGCGGGCGGAGTGAGCTCCAGAAGGACATAGCCGGAGGAGGCAAGCTGATTCCGCTCAACCTCCCCAACCTCCTCTTGATCCCGCATCTCGAACGCCTCTATATCGAGGGTGCGCTCGAGGCCCGCGAAGACCTCAAGGCTATGAGCAAGTCCAAGGAGTTCGACGTCGACGCCTTTAGGGCGGCGGCCTCGTTCGAGATCAACCAGCAGCAGGCCCGCAAGGACTTCCTGATGGAGGCTGTGATCCTCCTCTCCGAGTACGGGCGCGACGTGGAGGGCAAACTCCTCCACGCCCGCGCGCGGAAGGCTTATCCCGAGGAGCCTTCCTTTCAGACTCCGTATCAGGACTTCCTGATCACGATCATGATGAACCGCGTCACCGATACGGGAGCTATGGACACCGTCGACACGATGACCCAGGGGCTGATGGGCCTCTACCAGCGCGCCTTCACCTCCCTGGCCGTCGGCGAGGACGACCGCTTTCGGACTTACGATCGCCTCGCGAGGGCTCGAATCAGTCGCTGGCGGGCGTATGTCCGGGCGACGCTCGAAGAGGACCCCGCCGCCGCTCAGCGACTCAAAGTCGATGTCAAGCAGATCTACTACCGGGCCCTCAAGCAGGCTGCGCGGCAGCTGAGGCACGTCGGCCACAAGCTCAAGCTCGCCCAGCGAATGAAGGTCGATCCGGGCTGGCTCCTCGGCAAGGGCGCCCGGGTCCGTCCCGCGGGGGGTGGGGGCCGATGAGCCGCGCGACCCTAGACCGCCCCCAGACGACTTCGCTCGCCCCCCGCCCAAGCTGGAGCGGCGTCCTTTGGGGGCTGACTCGAACTCGCTATCTGGAGTTGGTCCGTCAGCCCGTGTTCGGGGTGTGCCTCCTGGTCGGGATCGCGCTGGTCGCGCTCTCGCCGGCGCTCGCGATCTTCTCGCTTGGCAACGCCGACGCGCTCGTGCTCGACCTCGGCGCCTCGGCGCTGTTGTTCTTCCTCGTCCTCCTGAGCGCGCTCGTGATCGCGGCCGGGTCCGCGGAGCGCTTCGGCGACGGGACCACGGCCCTCGTGTTGAGCCACCCCGTCTCACCCCTGACGGTCGTCCTGGCGGAGTTCCTGGGCGCCGCGCTCGCGCTGGGCCAGGCGGCGTCCTTGCTCGGATTCACCCTGGCCTGGGCCTCGCGCAACGGTCCCGACCACATTCACTGGGGGGTCGTCGCTGGGGGGGGCGTCTCGCTGGTCGTCGCCCTGGCCTGGGGGATTCGCGCCAGCCTGGCCAACAAGAGCTTCGTGGCGGGCACGATTGGAGCCGCGACGCTCCTGTTCCCTGTGGCCTGGCTCGCGAGTCAGTTCCTAGGCCACGAGGGGACGCCTATGGCCTACGAGCCAGCCCCCGCGCTGGTGCTCGAGGCCGCGATCTTCGGCTGGCAAGCCTCGCTGACTTTCGCGGCCGCCGGGATCTGCCTCAGCACACGCCTTGGTGGGGGGGCAGCCGCCGGCGGGACGCTGTTGATGTTCGTGCTCGGGAGCCTCGTCCGAGGTCCCCTCGGGACAGAGTCGCTCGGCCCGATCGGGCACCTAAGCCTGCTCCTCCCAGACCTCCAGCTCTACTGGGTCGGAGACGCTGGCTACGCCGAGAAGTCGATCCCCCTCGACTACATGGCCCAAGTCTTTATCTGCACGCTTCTCTACGCCCAGATCGCGCTCGGGTTGGCGTCGTTTAGTTTGGAAAGGCGGGAGTTCTAGCGCCGAGCCGCCTGTTTATTAGGGGGGACGGGTCTCCCCCATTCCTTCGCTCGTTCCTCGCTGCGGAACTCCCCCTCCGGGTTGCTTCGCACCCAGAAGAACCCTGCATGGTTGGTTGCTTTGGGTGCTTCGCGCCCAAAGAGAGGGGGAGGCTCTTTTCTAGCCCGGGAGATCCTCCCGCCCCGGGGAGGGCGGGGAGGAGCGAAGCGAGGGACGAGCGCAGCGACGGGGAGCACTCCCCAGGAGGGGAATCGCGAAGCGAGGAACGAGCGTAGCGATGGGGAGCTCTCTCCCCCTTCTTAGGATCCGGGCTATTCCGCTCGGAACCAATCGCGGAGGACTCGGAGCGCCGGCTTCCCGCGGGGGGTGTAGCCCTTGTCGTCTCGGCCCCCCTTGCCCCACCACTCGTAGAACACGGCGCCTCCGAGCTCGGGGCGTCCGTCCCAGGCGGCGACGAAGGCTAGGTAGCAGAGCGCTTGCTCGCGGAGGTCGGGGGGGTTGTCGAGGAGGGTGTAGTCCCAGGGTTTGCTCGCGCAGCCGTCCATGCTTGGGTAGCCGATCTCGGTGAACAGCAGCGGGCGGTCGAGGAGCTTGGCTTTGGTCCGCCAGTCGAGGATCGTGTCGCGGACCTTGCGCCAGCTCTTCTTGAGCTCCTTGAGCGTGGGCGATTTGCTTGTCGTGAGCTCGTAGTAGCCCGAGAGGCCGATGTAGTCGAGCTCCTTCCAGATCTTGACGTGCTCGTAGTGGTCCCAATTGGCGGAGTAAGTCAGCTCGCCCGAGAAGAGCTTGCGGACCTCGGCCACGACCCGGCGCCACTCGCCGACCTGGGCTTCGCTCGAGGAGAGCTCGCTCCCGACGCTGAACACGCTCGCGCGGCACTCCTCTGCGAGTCGCGCGTAGTGGCGCGTGACCTTGCGGTAGCCCTTGAACCAGGCCGACCAGTCTGGAGTCCCGTAGCGAGAGTCGGTGTTCACGCGGCCGGCTCGATCGGGCGGGGAGAGGTTGCCTCGCCAGTCGTCGGGGCGCGGGTTCTCAAGGAGCACGATCGGGAGGAGCGCGACCTCGAGCTTGAGGCGGCGCGCCTCCTTGAGCACGGCTCGGATCGTTCCGTCGCTGGGCGTCTTGGTCGCGTGACGCGAGGGCGTGGGGCTGCCGCCGTGGCTTTGGTAGACGTGGAAGGCGACGCAGACGTAGTTGACGCCGAGGCTCGGGAGCTCCCGCAGGAGGGGGCCGTAGTCGAAGCTCGGGTCCTTGCTGTGCAGCGAGAGCGAGATCCCGCGGATCTCAGGGGGCTGTGGGGGCTTGCGCTTGGGTTGTGCGAGCGCTGGGGTCGAGAAGAGGAGGAGCGTCGAGAGGGCGAGGAGCACGCCTGTCGGGGAGCGGGTCATGTGAGGAGTTTACGGCGTGCCGGCGGAACTGACTCCCCCGGCTGGTGAGCGGCCCCGCCCGCCGGGTAGTCTCTCCCCAGCCCTAGGAGAGCCCATGACCGCTCGGCCCCGCATAGACCTCGACGGAGTCACCCTTGAGGATCCCGCTCACCTCGAAGGGGAGCCGATCGCGATCCTTCGCTACCGGACGACGGACGGCTTGATCTTGCTGATTCCCGAGAGCGCCGACTTCCTTGTCCCGTGGGAGGGCCTTGAGGAAGTCGCCCTCGACCTCAAGACGGGCCGCGTTCGGGTCACGTTTGCGGCTGACTACGCGTCCGCTCGTCACTGGCTCCGCGGAGCCACGACCCTGCAGGGGACCTGGACGGATCGCTGCGAGCTGGACGCCAAGAGCCTCGGCCTCTAAGCGCGACGCTCGCGGGCGCGCGCGGCGATTCGCTCGGCTGGGCTCGTTCTCTTCCGTCCCGTAGGCCGTTGGCTAGCCCCGGCCGCAGGCGGCCTCGTCAGGATCTTGGGATCGAGCCAAAGAGCGAGCCCGATCGTGAGGCAAGTCAGGACGGCGCTGCGAGTCGAGATCCCGTCGATCGCGATCCCAAGGCCCCTCAGGAGGGCCGCGGCGACGGCGACGTAGAGCACGAGGGCCGTGCAGCCCGCTGCGATCCAAATCACGAGCTTGGGGACCGTCCTCGAAGCTGGGGGGGTCTGGCGCTTCGCTGGGGCGACGACCGTGTCACAGCCCCCGCAGCGTTCAGCGTGCTCGCTCGCCGAGGAGGGGGCGCGGAGACGCCGCTCACAGGCGGCGCAGCGGAGTTCGATCGAGGACATGGGCTCTCCGAGAGAGCAGGCCATTTGAGCGCCCTCACCCTCTCTTGGGGAGCGCGGGCCTGAGCGTTACAGCTCTCTACTGAAAGCGGCGCCCGTCGACGATCCACTGGATCACGACGTCGCGCTCGGGCCGGCCGACCGCCCAGGGGGCCCCGCCGGTGTGGCTGATTCCGCCGTCGCACTTTTGAATCACGCGGGAGTTGGTCGGGACCGCGGTCTCGGTCACGCTCAGCATCTGCTGGTAGTTGGCTTGGAGGTCGGTCCCGATTCTGAACCCGCCAGCGCCGCCTGAGTGGCAGCCGAAGCAGCCGCGGTCCAGGATCGGCTGAATGTTGCGGGCGAAGGTCCGGGGTGCGTTCTCGAATTCGTCCAGACGCGACCCTTGGCGGATCCAGTTTACGAGCCAGGCGTAGCCCACGTCGCTGCGCTTGAGGATCGCGCCGCCGCCGTGGTTGTTGCCGAGCGCCTTTTGGAGCAGCAGCGAGGCCTCGGGGTCGAGGTCGTTGGTGCGGTCCTTGGTGTTGTTGAAGCTCATGGGGTCCGTCGGGAACCCGCTCAGCTCGTAGGCGTTGAGCGCGGCCTGATTGCTCGAGCTCGCGTGGCAGCTCGTGCAGTAGTTGAGCAGCGTGCCGCGGACGTGCGGGTTGTAGTAGCGATCTTCCGAAGTCGTCGGGATCGGAGCGTTACCGCCCGTCGCGGGAGGCGGCGCCGCAGGCGGGGGCGTGTTGGCGATGGGACCGGTCGAAGGGGTCGGAGTGGTCGTCGCGGTCGTCGTTTGAGACGATGTCGCGCTCGTAACTCCAGAAGTCGCACTCGAACCCCCGCCGCCGCCGCCAGAAGAGCTGCAGCCGAGGGAAGCCAATCCGAGCAGGAATGGAGTCGAGAGGGTCAGGACGATGGGGAGCAAGCGGGGCATGCCCTCCAGATCGCAACTCGGTTTCCGGTCCTAACCCCTTTAAACATGGTCGAATCTTGGCAGGATTGGCTCTTGGTTCGTGCCAGTGAGAACAAGGTTCCCGCGATGGCTGAAATCGCCCGGCCCGTTCAGGTTGCAACGACTCCCTAAGTCAGGCTGCCGGGGCCTAAATTAGTGGCAGAGAAGTTGGAATGACCCTCAGCAACTCGGCCGACTTGGGCTACCCTCTGCGCTGATTCGGGTAAGCGATCCGATCGAAAACGAGACTTCCGGCAACGCCGGAAAACGCTACTTCCGGCAACACCGGAAAACAGGACAGATCATGGCTGAAGGCACTATCAAACGACTCACGGACAAGGGCTTCGGCTTCATTGGCACCGGCGGTTCGAAGGATCTCTTTTTTCACTCCTCCAACGTCGAGGGCGTTAGCTACGAGGACCTTCGCGAAGGTCAGCGCGTGAGCTACACCGACGGGCAAGGCCCCAAGGGTCCTCGCGCCGAGAACGTCAAGCCGATCGATTGATTCGATCGTCGTCCGCGCTCTTGAGTGCGGTTGACGTCCTAAACGACAGAGGCCCAACTCGTTGAGTTGGGCCTTTGTTCATTGAATCCAAAACCTGGGGCCCAGCTCATTGAGCTGGGCCCTTTGTGATGCGGGTGATCGGTCGCGCTGGCGCGAAGTAGCGCACTCGAACCTCTTTGGGTGCGAAGCACCCGAAGCAACCAACCATGCTGGGTTCTTCTGGGTGCGAAGCAGCCCGGAGGGGGAGTTCCGCAGCGAGGAACGAGCGGAGGAATGGGGGAGACCTGTCCCCCCTAATAAACAGAGCCGAGGGCGCGGCCGACGATCTCGCCGACGTCCTTGGAGAGGCCTGGCTTGGCGGCGATTCGCTCGAGCTGGGCCTTCTGGAGCGCCTGGCGAGCAGGGTCGAAGCGCTTGTAGGCGTTGAAGCAGCTCACGAGCCGGGCCGCGACTTGGGGGTTGAGCCCGTCGAGGGCGAGGACTTGCTCGCCCAAGAAGGAGTAGCCACCCCCGTCTGCGGCGTGAAATCGAACCTGGTTCAAGGCGCCGAAGATCCCGATCAAGGAGCGGACCCGGTTCGGGTTGGTGAGCGTGAAGTCAGCGTGCTGGGTCAGGCTCAAGACCTGCGCCAGGGTCTGGGGGTCGCTCGAGATCGCCTGGGCGGTGAACCACTTGTCGAGGACGAGGGGGTCGTGCTTCCACTTGGCGTAGAAGGCTTCGAGCGCGCTGGTCCGGGCGGGAGTGTCGCGCTGGCAGAGCGTGAACAGGGCCGCTTGGGCGTCGGTCATGTTGTCGGCGTTGGTGAGCTGCTCGACCACCAGCGCGTCGAGGTCGGGCTCGCCAAGGCCGCTGAGGTAGGCCAGCGCGCAGTTCTTGAGCCGACGCTGTGCGACGGCGGCCTTGTCCATGGAGTAAGGCGCTCCGGTGTGTGCGCCCTCGTAGGTCGCGAGGAACTCCGCCCGGAGCTGGCTGGCGAGCTCATGACGCACGAACTCGCGGGCGGTGTGGAGCGCGTCGGGATCGACGACGCTCATTTCCTGCCCGAGCTGCATTTCGGCCGGGAGGGTCAGGGCTTGGGCCTTGAGCGCTCCGTCGAGGCCCTCGTCCGCCAGGATCTTTCCGCAAGCGCTCACAAAGAGCGGGTCGAGGCTCAGCTCGCCGCCCGCGCTGGCGGTCGCCGTCAGCTCGAGCAGGATCTGGCTAGCCAGGGTCTGGCCGGCGTCCCAGCGGTTGAACGAGTCCGAGTCGTTGGCCGTAAGAAAGGCCAGCTCTTGACGAGATCGCTCGAAGCGGAGCCGGACCGGTGCTGAGAAGTCGCGGCAGAGCGAGGGCACGGGGCGCTCGCTGATCCCCTGGAACACGAAGGTTTGCTCGGCTTCGCGCAGCTCCAGGACTCGGCTCGTCCCTGTGGGCGAAGACTCACCCGCGAGCTGGAGCGGGAGGTCTTGGCCTGCGCTCCCCAGCAGCCCGAGCGAGACTGGGATCTGGACCGGGAGCCGCTCGTCCGTGGCGTCGCCGGTCTTGGCGTAGCTCTGGCGGAGCGTGAGCGTGTAGGTCTCAGCTGCGGCGTCGTGCTCGCCGACGCCCTCTAGGAGCGGGGTCCCGGCTTGGGAATACCAGCGCTGGAAGAGCTCAAGGTCGGCGCCGTTGGCGTCGGCCATGGCGGCGCGGAAGTCGTCGCAGGTGACTGCCTGGCCGTCGTGACGCTCGAAGTAGAGGTCCATGCCCTTTCGAAAGCCCTCTCCTCCAAGGAGCGTGTGGTACATCCGCACGACCTCGGCGCCCTTTCGGTAGACCGTGGCCGTATAGAAGTTGTCCATTGAGATGTAGCTCTCGGGGCGGATCGGGTGCGCCATGGGGCCCGAGTCTTCGGCGTATTGACGCAGGCGCAGGCCGCGGACGTCGTCGATCCGCTTGACCGCTGGCGAGGTCATGTCGGCGGTGAACTGCTGGTCGCGGAACACCGTCAGGCCCTCCTTGAGGGTCAACTGGAACCAGTCGCGACAGGTGACGCGGTTGCCGGTCCAGTTGTGGAAATACTCGTGGCCGATCACGCCTTGGATTCCCTCGTAGTCGCCGTCGGTGGCGGTCTCGGGCTTGGCGAGCACGTACTTCGAGTTGAAGATGTTGAGGCCTTTGTTCTCCATGGCGCCCATGTTGAAGTCGTTGACCGCCACGATCATGTAGATATCGAGGTCGTATTCGAGGCCGTAGACCTCCTCGTCCCAGCGCATGGAGTCCTGGAGCGAGACGAGGGCGTGCTCGCAGCTGTCTATGTTCTGGGGCTCGACCCACACCTCGAGGCGGACTTCACGCCCGGAGCGGGTCGTAAATGTCCCCCCGTGGCAGCGGAGGTCTCCGGCCACGAGCGCGAACAAGTAGCTCGGCTTTAGGAATGGGTCTTCCCAGGACACCCAGTGGCGACCTTCGTCGAGGTCGCCCGAGCCGGTTCGGTTTCCGTTGCTAAGGAGAACGGGGAAGCGCTCCTTGTCGGCCTCGATCCGCGTCGTGTAGCGGGCCATGACGTCGGGGCGATCGAGGAAGTAGGTGATCCGGCGAAAGCCCATGGCCTCGCACTGGGTGCTGTAGTTGCCGCTGCTCTGGTAGAGGCCAGAGAGCGCGGTGTTGGCGGCCGGGTCGAGCCGGACGACGGTCTCGAGCGTGAACGAGGCAGGCACGCTCGCGATCGTGAGCGAGGTCTTGTCCTGGGAGTAGGCACCCTCTGCGAGCGCGGTCCCGTCGATCGAGATCGAGCGCAGGTCGAGCTCCTCGCCGTGGAGCACGAGCGGAGCCCCCTCGGCTCCTTGGCGCTCCAGGGTCAGGGTCGAGCGGACGTCGGTCTGTCCGTCGCGAAGGTCGAACTCCAACGCGACCGTCGCGATCGAGTAGTCCGAGGGGGTGTAGTCCTTGCGGTAGACGGCCTTGGGCTGGGTCATGGCTCCTCCTCGAGCTGGGGTTCGGGCACGCTACGGCGCGGGGCGCTGACTCGCCAGTCCAGGATCAGAGCGAAAGAGCAACGCCCCGAGGCGTTTGCTAGGGTTTCGCGCCGGAGGCGACATGACGCAACGCTCTCTCTCCTTGATTCTCACCGCAGCGCTCCTTTTGGGCGCGGCGGGTCCAGCGCGTGGGGACGAGATTGACCCCACCGCGCTCGAGGCTTCGATCGAGCGGGGCTTGAAGTGGCTCTCGGGGCTTCAGCAGCCCGATGGTTCGTTCAAGCTCCCTCCCAACCGGGAGAGCCTCGAGACGGGGTTTCCGATGGGCTTCTCCGCGCTCGCGACCTTGACTCTCCTCAAGTGTGGGACTCCGCCTAACGACCCGCGGATCGTGAAGGCCTTCCAGCACCTCTACACCCTCCCGCTCCGCAAGACCTACAGCGTCTCCGTCCTGGTGCTCGCGATCGAGGCGCGCTACGTGCCGCCGGCCAAGGCGCAGAAGAAGCGGGCCAAGAAGAGCTACTCGAGCGTCGCGCGCCGGTTCTTTCGTGGAAAGGCGCGCAAAGTCGACCTCCAGAAGCTGCAGGAGTGCGTCGCTTGGTTGGTCGGTCACCGAAGCAAGACCATGGCTGGCTGGCGCTACCCCGAGGGGATCGATCAGGACAACTCCTGCACCCAATACGCAATGCTCGCCCTCAAGGGTGCCCGCCGGCTCGGGGCCGAGGTCAAGCCCGAGGTCTTCGCCCAGGTCGCGGACTTCTTCGTCGCGCAGCAAGACGCGACGGGCCCCGAGGTGCCCTTCTTTCCGGTCCCCGCGGCCGACGGGCCGATCTACGACATGCTCGGGCCGGAGCAGCGCAAGAAGGCCGAGTTGAAGTGGAAGAAGCGCGAGGAGAAGGCGAAGCGCCGGAGCGGGACTCGGGTTCGCCAGCCGAAGGAGACCCGCGAGCGGGAGGTGTTCAACGCCCGGGGCTGGAGCTATCTCCACCGCGAGCCTCAGGACGCGCCGAGCTCGCGGACCGGCCCCGTCCCGACCTACCCCAAGTCCGAGCAGACCACGACCGGGAGCATGACGAGCTCGGGGATCGCGGCGCTCTGCATAGCCAAGAGCGAGCTCGAGACCCACAAGCGCTATTGGCGCCCTCGTCGGGACGCCGTCGAGACTGCGATTCGGGACGGCTGCGCTTGGCTCGCGACCCACTGGAAGCCCGAGAGCAACCCAGGCTCGGCCGGCTGGAAGTACTACTACCTCTACAGCGTCGAGCGGGCCGGCGTCTTGGCGGGGACTTATCGGTTTGGAGAGCACGACTGGTGGGAGGAAGGTGCCGTCCACCTCTTGGCCACCCAAGAGCAAGCAGGCACTTGGCCTGACGCCAAGGGGCTCTCCCGCCTGAGCCGAACCTGCTTCGCGCTCCTGTTCCTCAAGCGGGCCACGATTCCGCTCGTGCCCCTCCCTCCCAAGCGGGTCATGACCGGCGGCAAGCGTTGAGCGCCTCGGCCCTCAGCCGGGCCGCGAAGGTCTCGCTGGGACTTCAAGCGGCGCTCTACGTGGTCGCGGGGCTGAATCACTTCCGGGACCCGAGCTTCTACCTGCCCATGATGCCGCCCTACCTCCCGGCTCACCTCGAGTTGATCTACCTCTCCGGGGTCGCTGAGGTCGTGTTGGGCCTGGGCCTGATCGCGCCACTCACCCGGCGCTGGGCTGCTTGGGGGATCGTGGCGCTCCTGATCGCCGTGTTCCCCGCCAACCTCCACATTGCGATCTACAACGTCCCCTTGGCCGGAGCGGAGGTGGGGGCCGGCGCCTTGAACTGGGTTCGAGTCCCCTTCCAGGTCCCTCTCCTGATCTGGGCTTGGTGGTTTACGCGCCAGCGGCCAGCAAGCGCTGAAGCCTTAGGGGAGACAGCGGTGGATGCGAGTCCGCCGAGCACTTCCTAGGCGGGAAAGGGCAGAATCGATGGATTCTGTTCGTTTCAGGCTGCTTCGTTTTCCCAGATTCCGTGAAACGGACACCGAGGGTTAAGGGCTTAGCTCGGCCAGGGACGTGCGATAGGACTCTCAACAAATCCGCGGGGAGCAACGACCTCGCGTTGAGCAACAGAGAGATCCCATGAACATCCGCACCTTTACCCTTGGCGCCTTCTTGCTACTCGCCGCCTCCGGCCTGGGCCTCGCCGGCGAGCGAGTGCGCGGGAACATTGTCGAGCACCAGGGCAAGCTCTACGTGCTTCAGCCGACCGACGCCGCGAGCTTCACAGCCGCGGGGACCTTCGCTCTCGGAATGGACCAAGAGGTCTTCCACGAAATGCTCTCCGGCGCGAAGGCCCACAAGGCGCTTTGGGACAAGGTCGAAGCGATCTACGAGCTCTCAGGGACCCCCGCCGAAATGGCGGCCCTCAAGGACCTTGAGCTGCGCTGGATCGACGTCGAGGGCAAAGCGGACGTCACGAGCGAAGAGCTCGACCGCGACCCCATGAAGCGCAAGGTCAAGAGCCTCGCGATCGAGGACCTCCGCAATCCAAGTCTCCGCACCACCCGCCAGCGTTTGCGCCGGACCTGGAGCTGGGAGGCCAGCACGAGCACCGTCACCAGCAGCAGCACCAGCACCGTCACCAGCAGCACCACCTGGACCTGGAACGAGGACCTGACCTTCGGCGGCGCCAAGCTAATGGGCCCCGGCCGCGCGGAGCTTGAGAGCTACATGCCGAGCTTCCTGACTCCCTTCATGGGAATGACCACGACTCAGCCCGCCGTCATGAGCGGCACGCTCCTCGGGCCCCAGGTCTTGATCAGCGGTTACGTGCACATGGCCGCCAGCGGTCGCTACGTCGTCGCGCTTATGCCCCTCGAGTCGATCGCCGACGTCAGCGGAGGCCCCACCACGACGCCGGTCAGCGCGCCTGGCGCCGGGCTTCCTCTCCCCAAGGCGGGGGGTGGCCTCCCCACGACGGTCGTCGTCAAGCCTGCCAAGGGTCCAGTCGTCAAAGGCCCGATCGTGAGCGGCCCGGGCAGCACGGCAGTCCTTCTCACCAAGACGATCCCAGCGACCACCGTCGCGCTTCCCGGTGCGACCAAGCCGCTCCAG
>JAESQQ010000914.1 GCA_016765095.1 Planctomycetota bacterium
AGGAGACCCGGCCGGAGAAGCTCCCCCCGATCCTGCCGATCGTGGTCTACCACGGCGAGCGGACGTGGAATGCGCCCCAGGCTTTTGAGGACCTTGTGGACCTGCCCGCGCCCCTCGCGGGCGCCAAACACTTGGTGCCCTCGTTTCGCTTCGTGCTCGACGACCTGACCCAGCACAGCGACGCCGAGCTGCGCGCGCGGCAGGCTCCGACCTTCGCGGCGGTGACCTGGATCTTCTTTCGCCACGCCTACGATCCTGACCGTGGGGTGGGCGTGTGGCGGGATTGCGCCGACCTGATTGGTGAGCTGGCGAACAATCTCCCTGAGCAATCCGGGCCGTTGCTGCAACTCGTTAGCTATAGTCTGCTGCAGAACCTCGGCACACCGGACGAGCTGCGCGAGGAGCTGAGGCGTGTCGGTGGCCCAGAGGCAGAGGAGGTAGCTGTGACCGCAGGTGAACAGTTGATGGAGCAGGGCCGGGCACAGGGCCGCCTCGAAGGCGAGCGCCGCTTCCTTCTGCGCGGACTGCGGCGCCTCGGTTCGGTTTCTCCCGAAATCGTGACTCGCGTCGAGAGCGCGACCGAGAGCGAGCTTGAGACCTGGGCAGAGCGACTGTTTTCGGCAGGCTCGGTCGCTGAGGTCTTCGAGAAGTAGACCTCGCCCGCCGACTGCGTTCGGCGGTAGAGTCCTGCAGCACTTACGACTTGGGCCTGGGAGCCGCTCCGTTGCGACTCCCGGGCCCAGTCTTCGTACGGGCAGCCCCTCGACTCCTAGACCGCTCCCACGGACGCAAGCCGTCGCTCGCGCGTGGGGAAGAGAGTCGAGGTGTCGAGGGGCTTTGGTCACTCCTAGGCCGACGCCTTGGCGTCGGAGAAGAACGCCCAGCCCAGGTGGCTCAGCTCGCCGGCCTGCTCGCGCAGGGCGAAGGGGTCGACCGGCTTCCCTTCGCTCGTCAGGCGAGCCTTCAGTGCCGGGAGGCGCTGGAGCGCGTGGCAACGCTCCTCCAGCCGCGTGAGCTGATCCAGCTCCCCGTTGAGGATCCGCTCCTGCGCAGCGCAGCGATCCACGACAGCCTCCAGCTCAGCGACGCGTCGATCCCGCTCGGAGATCGCCTCGTTGCAGGCCGCGACCGCTTCCGAAAGCGCCGCTTCCACGTTTCCCCGCGACGCCAAGCGCGCTTGGATGTCGCGCAGCTCCCGGTAGCGAGCGAAGTCGGCCTCGAAGACCTCGCAGGTCTTCCCAGCAGCCGCCAACAGGCTCAGCACTGCGTCGGGATCGTCGGCCCCCTCGGGATCCGACGCCCCTCCGCTCGCCTCGTAGAGGCGCTCCAAGAGCGTCAGATAGGCCGCCTGGGCTCGGTCTCGCTCCGCCTGGCTGCGGGCTCGCACGCGTTTCGCGATCGATTCAAAGATAGACACAGGGCACCTCTTAGAGAGCGACCGCAGGAGCGGCCTGGGGACGGACGTTGACGCGAAGCAGACTCTGGGGATCGAGCACGACCGGGAGGCCGTACCAGCCGACGTAGAGCCGGATCCCGATTGGGTCGTCACGGAGGCGCGCGTAGGCGTAGTGCCCTCGCGCTTCGCGGACCATGCCGAGGGCCGACTCGGCGGGTGCAAAGACGTCCCCGCTTGGCACAAGGACCGTACCCTCAGCCCAGCCCAGGACCTTGCGGAGCCGCCTCTCGGGCGGGAGGAGCAACGCCACGTCTTCTGGCCAATAGCTCGTGACCGCTCCGCCCTCGGGCTGATAGGTCCCGTCGACAAACTGCCAATCGAGCCCGCCCAGTCCCTTCCACTGGGGCGCCTTGCCGACGCTCCCGCCCTGGAGGATCTGCCGGCTCAGGACCTCTTTCGCGAAGCCCGAGATCTCCTTGTTCTTGACGAGGAGCCCTTCGACCCGCTCGTCTGCGATCAGGAGCCCTGCGCGCTGGCCCGCGCCGTCCTTGTAGCGCCGCTTGAGGCGGCGCAGCTCGCGAGAGCGGAGCAAGGCACGAGGGTCGCTCCAGTCCACCGACGAGAAGCGAGGGACCTTGAAGTCGACCTCAAAGCTCAGCTCGCTTCCTGGCACGAGCTGCGGGTCGACCTTGATCTTGCCGAGGAGCGCCCCGCAGGCCAGATACTCTTTGGTGTTCTGGACGAGGTTGACGGCGTCGGCCAGTTCGTCGGCAAGCACGGACGCGGCGTCAGCCGTGTCCTCGCCTGGCGCTCGACTGAGCCAGAGGTGCGAGCCCGGCAGGTCCTTGTAGACCTTAACCATCACCATGACTGACGCCCGCTGCTTGCGCCCCAGCCGCCGCGCTTGGGTGTGCGGACTGTCGATCCCCGTCACGGGAGCAAACGAGCGAGAAAACTCGATCTCCTCCCACTTCGCGACTTGTCCCAGCGGACGGATCGCTCGGGCGTGCCGCTCGAAGAGGTCAGTACAGATTCGGTTCTCGGACTGGTCCGCGAAGCGTCGGACGAGTCCCGTCAAGGTCTCGACCGAGAGGAGGTCTTCTAGGGGGGTGGCGGTCACGAGGTGAGTCCTTTCGGGAGAAGGGCGTTGATCTGTTGGGTGAGCCAGGCCCCACGTGGGGACCAAACAAGTCCTGCCGCTCGGCAGCGGCGGACGTGGTCAGCGAGCGCGCCCGCCTGAGCGAGACGACGCAACCAAGCGGGCGGAGTGCCCGCGTCGATTGGCCGCTTGCCGCGAGCGCGGTTATGCGAGCGACAGAGGATCTGGAGGTTGGTCCAGTGGTTGTCGCCACCGAGCGAGAGGGGCTGCTTGTGGTCCAGCTCCAAAGGCTCACTCTTGGGCGACGTCAGGCCTAGGCGCATGCAGGCGGCACACCCAAGACCGTCGCGCTCGACGACGAGCGCTAGGACGTCCCGAGGCACGTCGCGCCGCTGGACGCGTCGCGTGACCCCTCGCCCCCACTCACAGGCGTTCATGAGTCCCTCCCGCTTCGCGTCCGAGTCGCTGCCTCAAAGAGCTGGTCTTGGGCGTGCCGAGTTCGCAGCTCGCGAGCGGATTCCGATCCGCCGCGCGGATCGAGCGCCGAGGTCGACTCGACCACGAGCGGACCCTGCGCCTCTTGCTCGGCCTGAGCGACGAGGAGCCGACTCAGCGCCTCGGCCGTCCGCTCAGAGCCCGTCGTCACGAGCGACTCCAAGGCTTGGCGGTCGTCGACGGCGAGCGGGACGCCGAGCGCGAAGGTCTCGCGCTCAACGCGAGCCACGAGCCCCGTGGGCCCCGTCAGGACCTGCGTCGCGCCCACGAGCCCCGAGAGCTGCGCGCGCAGCTCTCGGTTCTCGACCTGGAGTCGCGTCAGGCGCGGACTCTCTGCTCTGTCGTCGTCGAAGTAGTGAGCAAGCGAAGCCAAGAGGAGGCGCTTGGCCTCCTCCCGTCCGTGGGTCGCGACCCACGGGTCGAGGATCGGCGCCAACTGGTGGCGGAGTCGGTGGCTCAGTTGGTTCTTAAGCGTCATAGGGATTCCCTCCTCGTCTTCCGGTGGCGTCTTCGCCTGCGTCTGTTCGTGCGGCCTCTCGGCGGGCTTCACGCCCACCGATCAAGTCGCGGGGTCGTCCGCCTCTCCTTCCCCCGCGAGGGATCGGAGCGAGCGGCTCGCTCCTCAGCGGGACGCCGAGTTGATCGAGCAGGGCAGGCACGTCGACCCAATCGGCAGGCGCCTCCTCGCGACCCGCCGCGCTCACGAGGCGGAGCACCTCGAGGTAGAGCTTGCGGACGCTCGCTGGCACCTCGTAGGCCAAGACCTCGGGCGCGGGCACGTGTCGCTCCGAGTGGTTGTAGCGGTGGACCGTCGTCACGATCTTGGTCAGCTCGTCCGCCGCAAACTGAGCCAGGTCCTGGACAAACTCCTTGAGCATGCCGTCCAGCGTTCGCGCGCCAGCAGCAGCGACGTCCTCCAGTCCGCCAAGGCCAGGAGGCACGAGATACGCCCGGAGAATCCCCGCGTCGTATCGATTCAGGGCGCGCTCCCACACGCCCTGGCGGTCGGCCGTTTCGAGGTGATCGACCTCGTAGAGGAAGTTCCCCTTCTCGTCCCGATCGCTCGGCAGGGCCAGCGAGCCACCGCCCGAGAGCTGAGTTGTGAGCCGGTTTATGTGGTCCAGCGCGTCTGCGTCCTGACCGTCGACATGCACAAAGCCGCCTGGTGCCCGCGCAACGCGGATCGGGTCCACAGACCGCTCCGGGTAGCGGAGCTGGAGCAGCTCGGCCGAGAGGCTCCGACAGTAGTCCGTCCACGCCCGACGCCGAGCCGACTTGCCCCGCCAGCCACCAAACTCGCGATCCCACACGAAGAGCGCCGCTCGCTCTGCCGAGAACCGTCGCTTGCCGTAGCGGATCGCCGTCAAGGCGTCGTTGCGGCTGTCGATCTCGACCTCGCCCGGCCACAGCTCGTGAGCCGTCGCGTAGTGGACGTGCCCCGACACGAGCTGGTCCTTGACCCAGAGGTCTTCCTTGCACCAGTTGAAGACGACGGGGATCGCGCCGTAGGCATAGGCCCGAGCGATCGAGCCCAGGATCTGCGGCAGGAGAGGCCAGAGCCACTCCTCGACCTCGGCCTTGATCGCAGGGTCGGGGTGGCGGACGTAGTAGAGGTCTGGCCGCCGTAGGACGCCCGTCACGGTCCGCTCAGCGAGGTAGACCATGGGGTGGTCGTCCATGCTGCGGAGCACGCTCAAGGGGACCGTCGAGGGGTTTGGGTGGCGCAGCGTCTGCTGGACGAAGGCCTCAAAGCGGCTCGACGCTTGAAACAAGCGCAGCGGAGCCTCCTGATTGGCGCGGACAAACGAGGACAAATCAGGACAGCTCACGAGAAGATCCTTCCGCCACCAAAGAGACCCCCGCCCGTCAGGCCTGGGTTTTCTCGGGCCCAGCGGGCGTTGAAACGAACAAACTTGGCAATGTCGATCTGGCGGGCGGGCTGGCTCTCCCGCTCCAGAAGCTTGAGCCGGGCCCAGTTGGCGAGGCAGAGCGAGAGCACGCAGTCGTCGTGCTCGCCGTGGATCTGCGGGCACCCGTAGGAAACGATCTCGCGTCCTTGAGAGACACGCTTGATCCCCTGAAAGCGACGCAGCTCGTAGTGGAGCTGGGGCGCGAGATCGTTTCGGAGGACCTTGAGCCGCTGGTGCTGCACGTCGCCGCGAGCGGTCTCGATCAGGACGGTCTTCTTGGCTTGCGAGAAGGTCTCGTAGGCCACGACCTCCTCAAGCGGGAAGCCGTCTCGCTTCCGCTTTCGCTCGCGCTGGATCCGACGCAGCTCGTCGGCGAGGTAGCTCCCGGCCTGGGCCTTGTCGACGCAGACCAGGGAAACGCCGTGCTGGACGATCAAGTCCACGATCCGCTGGGTCGTGGTCGGGTAGTCCTCGTGACGCCAGCGCCCGAGGATCTCCGCCTCGCCAAGCGAGTTGATCCGCGTCACGACTGTCCAGTCCTGCTCCTTGCCGAGGTCGATACCAAGTCCGACCGAGGCCTCGTCTAGGGATCGCTCAGGGAGCGAGCCGACGAAGAGTCCGGCCGTGTCGGGGAAGGCCAGAATCAGCCCGTCGACAAACTCCGCCTCAAACTCCTGGGCAGCAAATTCGGGCGTCATGGACGCCCGGCAACGCTCGATCTCGGCGTGGTTGACGTGGGGGCTGTCGGACGAGCGAAAGCGAAACGACTCGTGCTCGGCGTCGCCCGAGACGAACTCGTCATAGACCCAGTTCTTGCCGGCGGGCGTCGTCGTCAGGAGCTTGAGCGCGTTGCCCGACGCGGGCAGGATCTCGTTCCAGGCTCGGATCGGAATCAGGGCCGCCTCGTCTGCCCAGAGGAGGCCCGTGATCGTGAGACCACGGGTCGAGCCCTCGCGCTCGGCCGAGTAGACCTCCCACACCGAGCCGTTTTGGAAGGTCATGCGGCGGTCGGTGGCGTTCCACTCGCACCCCGGCACGTCACGACAGCGCTCGCGGAGCAGCGCAATCGGCTGGCGGGCGTGGCGGAGCGTGGGCACGAGCAGAATGCTCTTGCTGCCAGGCCTCTCCAGTGCCGTCTGGAGGACGAGCTGGACAGCGAGGTAGCTCTTGCCGACCTGTCTCGCCGCGACGAGGACCCGCCACGTGGCCGGTGAGCGCAACGCGAGGCGCTGGCCCCACCAGGGATCGAAATCGGTCTGGCGGACCGCCCTGAGCGCGAGGGCGGCAGGGGGCCGCTCCCAGTGCTCGTCGAGGAAGTCTGCTATCTGCTCCAGATCGCTGAGGTCTGGCGCGGGCGCACTGTCGCTACACGAGGTCATGGCTGACCCCCTCAGCGCGAAGCGCCTCGACCTCGGCTTGGGTCGGATTGGGGGACAGCTCAAGGTCTCGGCGGAGGAGGTCCTTAGCGTAGGCCGCGACCTCCGTGCGCAACTCGGGCGTGACGAGGAAGTCGACGGCTCGACCGAGGAGGATCGCGGTCTCGCTGAGGAGGTAGACCGGTTCAGCGTCGGCGTCGCCTTCGCTCTCGCGGGCGGAGCGATCACACTGGCGGGCTTCGGCGATCAGGGCGCCCATGGCCCGCCCCACCACGGGTTCGATCAAGCCAAGGTGGAGAGCGGCGGCGAGGTCGTTGCAGAGCTGAGCACGCTCGCGATCCGAAGTCGCCTCTTGGGCGCGACGGGGCGAGATCCTCTTGGACGAGGCTCCCGTCCCAAGCAACGTCGAGGCTGAGGATCTCGTTGCGGTAGGCGCGCAGCAGTACCGCCGCTTCAGCCTTAGCGACCTTGGCCGCTTGGGTGACGCGTCGAAGCGTGAGAGATTCTTCCTCGCCTTCTAGCCCGCGGATCGCGCGGCGGACGCGCTCGCGATTCTCGGGGGAGACTTGGAATAGGGTCGGGGACGAAGCAGCCATAACGGCCTCCAGGAGCACGGGCGAGTACGAGACCGTGCGCGCGCCGCAAGCAGGGCACGCGTGGCCTTGTCAGCTCCTGGATCCTTCTCAGCCTTGCCGTGGAGACGGGCGGACGCTTCTATGTGGCGCTCCGGCATGCCGTCTCGGGCGGTCTTAGTAGGGGTGAGAGAAGGACAAATGTCCGAAATGCAGCAGTGCTGCGTGAAAGGTAGATCTCGCGCCCGCTCGGAGGCTGGGCGGCTGGTGAGCGAGTGAGGCGGGCGCACGACAGGGTGACAGCGAAAGCGCGTCAACCTGTGGCTCGGGACCCTGAGTTCGGGTGGCCGGCGAGAGTAGAGAAGGGGCGCGCGCATATAACCATAGACTCGGAGCGACCCTTCGCCTGTCACTCCGAATCGCTGGCAGGCCCTAAGTGCTGGGACCTCCAGAGCTGTGGCCACAAGAAAAACATGCCCTATCGGGAGGGCCTCTCGGGTCAGGCCCGGGGCCGAGTCAGGAAGCGAGTTGGGGCCCGGTCGCTGGGCGACAGGCAGGTTTTTGGGATCTCGCGTCGCCGAAAGGAGCGAAGGGTGGCAGAAAGCTGGAGGCGAGGTCCACGAGAACATACCCCACATAGAGCGAACGGCGGACCGCCGCGTAACCCTATTGATTCCGGCGGCGAAGCACGTTTTGGACCAACTGTGCGTAAGGCTGGTGTAGCAAAAATCGAACCGGCTGTCCTCGATTTGCGACACCCGGCTCGGCCGTCGCGATTGGCGGGGTGTCTTGTGTCCTCGCGAGACGTTGTAACGGGTCGCAATCTCGTCGCAGATTCAGAAAGTGGGCTGCGGGGAATGGGATCCCGCATGGTGCGCATTTGCAACGCAGTGCCTGGGTTGGGCTGTTCTCGGTGGATCTGCACGATTTTGAGGTTCCGGAAACCGCTGCCGAATCGGGCTAAGTCTAGCGCCGTCGAAGCGGCGTCAGCACAAGTCCAGCGGGGACAGTCTGTCAAACATTCTTGGGAGAAGTTTGCGCGGATCGCTCCGGAAACCGCTGAGGGGGTTCCGGAAACCGCTCTTGATCGCCGAGGCAGCGAGGCGCAAGGAGCTAACTCGCTGACACGAAGTGGCTTAGGGCGCCGCGTGGGACGAAAGGACGTAACTCCTTTGGGAACCGGCCTATGCGTCCCAATCGCCTATGCGCTATGGGCTTACAACTATTTTGGTTGAAGATCCGGGAGTAATCCCCGCAAATGGCACACGGAACCCCTGCGTAGCTGTCGGCGGAGCCGCCAGCTCGCCTTACTGTCGAAACCCGACGGCCGCTTCGCGTGGATCCTGCGGATCCACGCGCGCGACCCCTGCGTAGCTGTCGGCGGAGCCGCCAGCTCGCCTTACTGTCGAAACCCGACGGCCGCTTCGCGTGG
>JAESQQ010000915.1 GCA_016765095.1 Planctomycetota bacterium
TCACGGCCCGCGAGGGGCGTGAGCAAGCCGTGATCGCGCGCGAAAAGCGAAGCAGCCTGTTCAAGACCGTGTTCGCCGTCGTGTTCTGTCTGATCGGCGTGGCCGGAGTCGGGGGCGCCTTGGCGCTCCACTTCCCCGCCGACGCCCCCCAGCTCACGATTCCGGCTGGCAACACGATCGAGTCGGCGCGGTTTGGGGTCCGGCTGACCCTCGTGACCGTCCGCAAAGCGACGTTCTTCCTCGGAGGACTCGGTGGGCTGAGCCTGTTGCTTGGCGTGATCAGCGTTCTGCTCCGACAGAAGGCGAGCGGGCGCCGCCAGGAGGCCGACGCTGAGTTCTCGCGCCTCGACGCCCACCTCGCCGAGGCCCGCGCCGAACAGGCCGCCTGCGAGGCGTTTCAACTCCCCGCCCTCGAGGCCATGGAGCGGACCCTCGCTCCGATCAAGGACGCCCACGTCTCGAGCGGTCTCACCGAGCTCAAGGAGAAGGCCGGCAGCCTGATCAAAGAGAGCCGGACCGCAGCCGAAATTTTGACCGCGGCGCGAGCCCGTCACGAAGAGCTCGAGACGGCAAACCGCAAGGCCGAGCCCAAGCTCCAAGAGGCGCGTCGACTCCACAGCTCTGCGGAGGGCGCGCTCCGCCGCGCGGACAGCGCTGCGAAAGTCGCCTTCCCCGACGGCCCCCCCGACGAGTCGGCGGCCAAGCCAGAGGTCCCCCAAGACGCAGCTGCGCTGGCGGACGCCGTCGAGGAGGCCTCTAGCGACGCCGCCCGGGCTCGCGTTGAGCTCGAGGCGTTGCTCGGGAGCGGTGACGCAAGCGGTGTCGCGGCCTCAGGCGAGGAACTCCACTCGGCCCTTGAGCGCTCCTTCGCCAGCTCGATCGACCCCCAGCGGCGCGCCGCTTACGCCGAGGCCAGCGGCCTCCAAGAGCTCCTCAAGAAGCGCGAAGTCCTCCCCACGAGCGACAGTCTGCGGGCCGTGCTCAAGCGCGAACGCGAGCTGATTGACGAGTTGCTCGGGAGCGAGAGCGAGCTTCGCGAGGTTGCGCGCCTGGCCGAGGACGAGCTGCGCGAGGCGCGGGTCCGTCGCGGCGAATCCCAGGCCGGGCTCGACGAGGTGATCGCGCGCGGCGAGCGAGCCCAAGCTGGCCGTCAGAAGCTAATGGAGCTCGAGCGCAAGATCGGTGAGCTGCGCCGGGTCCTCGAGCCGACGCTCCGGAAGGTCGCGGTCCACGAGGAGGCGATCGATCAACTCGGTGACCTAACCGAGGTCATGAAGGCTCGCTTTGGTCCTGGGATCGCTCGCTACATTGAGCTCGTCCTGCCACGCCTGACCGAGGGCCGCTACGAGCGGGTCAAGATCACGCCCGACCTCGAGATTCGGGTCTACTCACGCGAGCGCGGTGACTACATTCGTCTGACCGACCTCTCGCTTGGAACCGCAGATCAGCTCCTGGTCGCCTTGCGTCTCGGCCTCGCCCGCGCGCTCGTCGCCTCTCGCGGATTGGCCGGCGGCCACTTCCTGTTCCTCGACGAGCCCCTCGTGTCAGCAGACGAGGGCCGCGAGCAGTCCTTCTTGAACCTGCTCAGGACCTTCGACGACGAGTTCGCGCAGATCTTCGTGAGCAGCCCCCGCCCGCTCCCCGCCGAGGGGCCCTTTACGGCACGCCTTCAGGTCTCGCGCGCAGAGCCGACGATCAGCTACTCGTAGCGAGTTTGGTTGAGTGACCCATGGGTGTTCGTTTTCCTCCAGACCTTCGGGACGAAGACCAACCGCACCTCGGACTCCTAAGCGAGACCCCGATCCGCCCGATCTTCATCTTGGGCCTTCACCGCTCAGGCACGACCTGGCTCTACGAGAGCATGGCTGCGACCTTCGGCCTTGGGTCCGTGACCCTCCACGAGGTGTTCTGCTTCCCGCGTCTCTTAGCGCGCCAGCTCGAGGGTCGCGCGAGCGAGGACCAGGCCGAGATCGACGCCTACCTCACAGAGCATGGACTCGCGACGCGCGGAATCGACGATATCGGCCTCAGCCACGCGACGGTCGAGGAATACGGCTGGATCCTGCAGCGCTATGGCGGCAGCCTCAAAGTCACGCCGCGCACGAAGAGAGTCCTCGATCGACTGATCCAGAAGGTCCAGCACCAGGCGCCCGACGCGCCGGCGGTCCTGCTCAAGAACCCCTGGGACACGAGCAACGCGGCCACGATCGCGGAGCTCTACCCCGAGGCCAAGTTCGTGTTCATAGCGCGGGATCCGGTCCGGATTGCGCAGTCCCAGTACAAGAACTCACTGATCTTTGGCGGCGCCGACGTTCACTTCCTCATGATGCTCATGCAGGGCTTTTGGCTCGGCCGGTTCGTGATCGGCTGCCAGCGGCTGCTCTGGCGACTGCTCGGCCAACACCTCTACTCTCGGATCACGGTCCGCTGGATCTTGGGCGACGTGAGCAAGGAGCTCGCAGGCTATCGGGCGGCCTACGCGGCCCTCCCCGCCGAGCGGAAGATCGAGGTCACGTACAGCGAGCTCTCTGGCGACCCGAGCGCGACGCTAACCCGCGTCGGAGAGTTCCTCGGGTTCGCCCCAGACCCCAGCGCGCTCGCGGCGGTGACTCCACGGGTCAGGGCTGGCCCCCTCCACCCTCAGATCGAGCGAGTCGCAGTGAGATTTCGGGAGCGTCTCGAGCGGCTGGGGCTCCTGCGGACAGACGTCTAAGGCTCGTCTCGGGGACTGGATCGGGAGGCCGAGAGTCGCCGTCGCACCTTAAGGTGAGCTGGCTGGGGGCATAACACCCCTAACAGCCGGGCCCCAGCGCCCGTAACGAGACCAACATGCTTCGCCGGACCCCAAACATAGTGCTCTTAGGCCTCGCTGCCCTGTTTGGGGCCGTGCTGGCGGGCGCCTTCTTGGGTGGCCGGGGGGCTGGGGCTTCGACGGACAGCCCAGCCGCTACAGCCAACCCCCAACAGCTCTCTCGCTCGTTTCAGCGCGCGGCCCGAAGGGTCCGGCCCTCGGTCCTCAATATCACGACCGAGCGCCAGAGTCGTACGAACCGCAACGGCCCCCTGTTTCGAATGCTGGAGGAGGTCTTTCAGCAGCGCCAGTCGCCAAAGCTCGAGCAGACGTACGGAACTGGGTTCGTGGTGCGGGCAGACGGAATCGCGCTCACCAATCACCACGTCGTCGCCAACGCCAAGCGCGTCCTCGTTCGCCTCTACGACGGACGCGAAGTCAGCGCCGTGGTCGTAGGAATCGACCCCTTGACCGACGTGGCCGTGATTCGCCTCGGGCCTCACCCCGACGCTATCCCCTATGTGCCCGTCGAGTATGGCGACGACGCAGCCCTCGAGGTCGGTGACTGGGTCCTCGCCGTCGGCAACCCCTTCGGCCTCGATCAGACCGTGACCGCAGGCATCGTCTCGGCCAAAGGCCGCTCTCGACTCGGCGTGGCTGCCTACGAGGACTTCATCCAGACCGACGCCGCGATCAACCCTGGCAACTCCGGGGGTCCGCTCCTCGACCTCGAAGGCCGAGTGGTCGGCATGACCACCGCGATCGCCTCTCGCTCGGGTCAATACGCTGGAATCGGGTTCGCGATCCCGATCGACATGGCCAGGGGAGTCATGGACGTCCTGCTCGAGAACGGCCGCGTCAGCCGCGGCTGGCTGGGCGTCTCGGTGCAAGACCTCTCCCCTGAGACCCTGACCCGACTCGGCTACGGCGAGATCCCCGCTGCCCCGCTGGTCTCACGAGTCGTCCCGGGCCCCGCGAGCGAGGCTGGCCTCCGGCCGGGCGACTTGATCCTCGCGATCGACGGAGCGCGGATCCGCGACGGCCAAGACCTCGGGCACCGCGTCGCCCAGGTCCCCGTGGGACAAAAGTTCAAAATGTCCGTCCGGCGGGGAAGCGAGACGATCACACTCGAGGCGATCGCGGTCGAGCGACCTGACACCCCAGACCGGCCAACGACCCACGGCCCAGCCACCAATGCCCCGGGGACGACACCCAGCGAGGTCGGAATCTCGGCTCGGGTCATGACCCCCGAGCTGGCCCGCTTCTTTGGGTTCACGTTCAACGAGAAGGAGCCAAGCGTCGTCGTCGCCAGGGTTGAGCGAAGCTCGCTCGCGTTCCAGCAGGGCGTCCGACCGGGCATGATCATTCAGCAAGTCGAACGGACCTTGGTCACCAACCTAGACGACCTCCAAGCCGCCCTCAACGCCGCCAGGCTCGAGGGCAAGGGCGTCGTACTCCGGGTCTGGGACGGGCGCAGTTCGCGCGTGGTCGTCTGCCGCTAAACCGGAGGCTACGATTCTGAGGGGTCGCCGAGGAATGGGGTCTCACGACTCCCCTTCGTTAGGAAGGCGACCCCGGTCAGAATCGTGCTCCGCTTTACTAGAAGATTCAATTCGGTAAACGGAAGGTCACTGGCAACCACCGCTTGAGAGGCGTCGGCCAGGCTCCCGAGGGCCGCTTGGCGCGACCTCGGGGCGGGCGGGGGTAAACCCCGCCCCTACGGAAGCGTGTTGCGAGAGAGGCCAGGGTCGGTCGACTGGGGGGGCGA
>JAESQQ010000916.1 GCA_016765095.1 Planctomycetota bacterium
GCCGGAGCCCGCGGCGGTCCGCGCCGCGCCTGCCGTGCCGTTTAGCTCAGCCCCCATCCCACGCGCGATTCCGGTCCCGCCTCCAGCCGAGGGCGAAGTCGAGGAGCGAGTTCCGCTCCGCGGCATTCGCCGCAAGATCGCCGAGTACTTGATTCACTCGAAGCGGACGGCGGCCCACTACACCTACGTGGAGGAGGTCGACGTCACAGACCTCGTCGATCTCCGTCGGCGCATGAAGCCCATGGCCGCGGCCCAGGGCGTCAAGCTGACCTACCTCGCGTTTATCACCAAGGCCGTCGCGATCGCGCTGACTCGCCACAAAGAGCTCAACGCGTCACTCGACGACACGACGTCTGAGTTGGTCTACAAGCGCTACTACAACATTGGGATCGCGGCCGACACCGAGATCGGTTTGATGGTGCCTGTCGTCAAGGCCGCCAACCGGCGGAGCATTATCGACATCGCGGCCGAGATCGTCCGGCTAGCCGAGGGCGCGCGAACGGGTTCGCTCGCACCGGCGGACATGACCGGCGGGACGTTCACGATCACGAGCGCGGGCCACATAGGCGGCCTCCTCGCGACCCCGATCCTCAATCACCCCGAGGTCGGGATCATGGGAGTGCACAAGATCAAGCGCCGGCCGGTGGTCGTCGGCGACGAGATCGTGATTCGCGACATCATGTATCTCTCGCTCTCGCTCGATCACCGGGTCGTTGACGGGGCCAACGCGGCTCGGTTCATGAACACGATCGTGCGCTTCCTGGAGAACCCCGAGCGGTTCATTCTCGAGGGCGTATGAGCCCCGAGGCGGACGCGGTCCAGACTGACGCGATCCAGACTGGCGCGGCCCAGACTGGCGCGGTCCAGACTGGCGCGGATACGGGCCTCGCGCAGGTCCTCGACGCGAACGGCAAGCTGCTCCCCGACGCTGTCCTCCCCGACGCGACCCCCGAGCGGCTGCTCGAGCTCTATCGGACGATGGTCCTGATGCGAGCGATCGACAAGCGGCTCGAGGGCCTTCAGCGCATGGGTCGGATCGGGTTCTTCGGCTCGGCCCGCGGCCAGGAGGCCGCTGTGGTGGGGAGCGGAGGGGCGCTCGCCCCAGACGACTGGGTGTTTCCGGCCCTCCGCGAGAACGCGATCATGCTCTTGCGCGGGTTCCCGCTCTCGCGCTACTTCGCCCACATGTTCGGGAACACTCATGACGTCCTCAAGGGACGCATGCAGCCGATGCACTTCGCGGGGCGGCAGGTCAATCAAGTCTCGTGGTCGTCCACGATCGCGACCCAGCTCCCCCACGCGGTCGGCGCGGCCTACGCCATGAAGCTCAAGGGCGACCCCCACGTGGCCATGGGCTTCATTGGCGACGGAGGCACGAGCGAACCCGACTTTCACGCCGCGCTCAATTTCGCGGCCGTATGGCATGCCCCTGCGGTCCTGATCTGCCAGAACAACCAGTGGGCGATCTCGGTTCCGAGCTCCAAGCAGACCGCGTCGGAGACGTTCGCGATCAAAGCCCGCGCCTACGGCATGCCGGGTATCCGGGTCGACGGCAACGACTTGCTCGCGGTCCTGCGCGAGGTCACGGCTGCAGTCGAGCGGGCGCGTCGCGGCGAGGGCCCCTCGTTCCTCGAGCTGGTCACGTTTCGCTTGGGCGGTCACAGCTCGGCCGACGACCCGACCCGCTACCGGTCCGACTCAGAGGTCGAGCATTGGCTCAAGCTCTGCCCGCTCAACCGGTTTCGGACGTACCTCGAGGACGCAGGCCACTGGGACGAGGCGCGCCAGACCGCCCTCGAAGCCGAGCTCCGCGAGGAGATTAACGCCGCCGTCAAGGAGGCCGAGCAGGCCACGCTCCCGCCGCCCGTCAGCATGACCGAGGACGTCTACAGCGTGGATCCCCCCGCTCTCTGCGAGCAGCGCGAGAACTTGCTCCGCGAGCTGGCTGAGAAGTAGATCCCCGAGGCGCGCCACGTGTCGCAGCAGGGCACACACGAGCTGGTCCGAGTCGAGTTGGGGCGGGTTCCCTACCGAGAGGCCTGGGACCTCCAGCGGGAGCTGGTCGCGCTCCGGCGCACCGGCGCGATCCCAGACCTCCTCCTGACGTGTGAGCACGAGGAAGTCGTGACCACGGGCCGCAAAGCCCAGGGCCCGACCCGCAGCAGCGACGAGACGGCTGGCGTCCTCGCGGCGGGCCTAGACGTGATCGAAGTCGAGCGGGGAGGAGCCGCGACGTATCACGGCCCCGGCCAGCTCGTGGGCTACCCGATCGTGCAGCTCGCTCCAGACGAGCGGGACCTGCACGCCTTCCTGCGCTTCCTCGAAGGCAGCCTGATCGGACCGCTCTCCGCCCTGGGCCTCGAAGCGGGTCGGAGGCCCGACTACACAGGCGTCTGGGTCGGGCCCCGCAAAGTCGCCTCGATCGGGATCGCGTGTCGCGGCTGGGTGACGTACCACGGGTTCGCGCTCAACCTCTCGCTCGACCTCGAGCGCTTCCGCCTGTTTCGCCCCTGCGACCTCGAGGCGAGCGTGATGGCGGACCTCCGCACCCTGGGTTCGACACCCGATCGGGAGGAGCTGAGCCAGGCGGTCTTGATCGAGCTCGCGGCGAGCCTCGGGCGCACGCCTCGGCTCGCGAGGGGCGAGCCGTCCGGCGAGACCCTAGCCGAGCGGGTCGTGGCCCAGCTCGCGAGCTAAACCGGAGGCCACGATTCTGAGAGGTCGCCCACGAGGGTGTTCTCATGACTCCCCTTCGCCAGGACGGCGACCTCGTTCAGGATCGTGCTCCGCTTTACTAGGAAGAGTTGAGTGTCGAGAACGGGTTCTAGCTGCGTAGCAGGGCTCGCCCCCGAATCCAACACGTCCTCTGAGGATCTAGAAAACGGGAGCGCACGATCGGGAGCGGTCCCTGTGCCGGCAACAGCTCTCCACGTGGCCGCTCATGATCGTGAACTCCCGTTTACGCGAGGAGGCCTAGCTCCCGAAACCAGGTCAGGGCCTGGGCTGCGTCGGGATCCATGGCCAGGATCGTGGCGTCGTCGGCGTCCTTGCTGAGGAGGTCCACCACGTCGCCGGCCAGGTGGGGGCCCTCGACCTCAGCCGCGCCTTGCTCCTCGATCCAGAGCAGCCGGACGTGGGAGTCGGGCTCGGTCTCGTGGGGCTCCTCCTGGAGTTCGCCTACGGGCCAGTGAAAGGGAGCGACGAGGAGTTCACGGGTCAGCCGGCCTCCCGAGAGCCAGACGGCGTCGGGCAGGAGCGCAGCCTCGAGCGTCGTGTCGACCTCAGCGCCCTCGGCGCGACGCGGGAGCCCGACCGCGAGCAGATACTCGTAGGCGTAGAGCTCTGTCAGCCAGGCGGGGAGCTCCTGAGCGGCCTCGGGGAGGTCGTCGGCGCCCTTGGCCAGGGAGAGCACAGCTCCTCCGAGCGCAGTTCCGCGGAGGTCTTCGCCTTCGGCCAGGAGGAGGCTCTCTTGCCCGACGAGCCAGCTCGCGTAGTCCTCACCGAGGAAGTGGCGGAGCGCCGCCACCGTCGCAGGAAAGCGCGGCTGCCACCACCGAGCCACGATCAGCTCCGCGAACACGGCGTGAACCGCCTCGGCGCGCTCCGCGTCCACGTTGCTCAGGACACCGCCCACGTCCCCGCCCGCAGCGATCAGCTCGCGGAGGTCTTGGGGTCGCCGCATCAGGCGGTCGACCGCGCCCATTTGCTCGTTGAGGCCCACCGGATCAGCTCGGCGTGGCCAAGGCCGAGAAGGCCTCTTGCAGTCGGGACATCCGCTCTGCGGCCCGCCCTTGGGCGTCGGCGACCGACTCGTTGGCAGCGACTGGCTCGCAGACGTCGAAGTAGAGCTTGAGCTTGGGCTCGGTTCCGCTGGGGCGAGCTATGATTCGATCCCCGCCGGCGAAGTCGAACACGAGCACGTTGCTCTTGGGGAGTCGAATCGGCTCCGGCGGGCCGCCGACGGGTCGCCGCTCACCTGCTGAAATGTCAGTGAAGGCGATCACGGCCTGACCCGCGACTTCGCTAGGGGGAGCGCTCCGAATCCGCTCCATGATCGTGGCCATGGTTTGAGCGCCTTCTTGGCCCGGAAACACAGTCGCGCGCTGACCGCTCAAGTAGACCCCGGTTCGACGAGCGAGGGCGTCGAGGCGATCAAGGAGGGTCTCGCCGCGTTCGGCGAGGTAGGCGACCAACTCGCACAAGATCACAGCCGCGCTGATCCCGTCCTTGTCGCGGACGACGGTCCCGACCGTGTAGCCCAAGGCCTCCTCGTAGCCAAAGACAAAGCGCGCTCCGCGCTCGGCCTCAGCGGCCAAGGCCTGATTGGCGATCCACTTGAAGCCGGTCAGCGTCTCCTCGTAATAGACGCCCATGGCTCGAGCTGCGGCGCCGAGCTGGGGGGAGCTCACGATCGAGGCGGCGACCATTCGGTCCGCCGCCCCCTCGGGGGGGTCGAGACCGAGCAGCTCCTCGCGCTCGAGGAGGTAGGTCCCTAACAACACGCCGATTTGATTCCCGGTCAGGGGGCGGAACGAGCCGTCCTTGGCCTTGACCACGCAGGCCAGGCGATCGGCGTCGGGGTCGTTGGCCACGATCAGGCTGGCCCCCTCGCGCTCGGCTTGGGCCAGGGCCAAGTCCAAGGCGCCAGGCTCCTCGGGGTTTGGGAACCGAACCGTGGGGAACTCGCCGTCTGGCTCGGCCTGCTCGGGGACGACGCTCAGCTTCTCGAAGCCAGCCTCGGCGAAGGTGCGCACGATCAAGTCTCGACCGACGCCGTGCAGAGGTGTGTAGACGATCCCGAGCTCGCGGCGCTGGGTCCCGTTGGGGTCTGCGGCTTCGATTCGGTAGAGGGCGCGAATCGCGCTCAGATAGCTCGCGTCCATTTCCTCGCCGAGGTAGACCAAGCGGCCCGACGCCTCGGCGCTCGCGAGGTCGGCTTGCTCGATGGCGTCGGCGCCAGGGGCCGTCGCGATTTGGCTCGCGATCTCGTGGTCCCAAGGCGGCACGATTTGAGCGCCGTTGGGCGCGTAGACCTTGTAGCCGTTGTATTCGGGCGGGTTGTGCGAGGCGGTCACGACCACGCCAGCCGCAGCGTCTAAGTGGGTGACTGCGTACGCCAAGAGCGGGGTCGGGCAGGTTCCCCGCGTGAGGTGGACACGGATCCCAAGGGCGAGCAGGACGCCTGCAGAGTCCTTGGAGAACTGGAGGCTGCCGCGGCGACCGTCGTAGCCGATCGCGACTCCGCGCTCGGCGAAGGCTGGGTCGCGAGCCAGGAGAGCCTTCCCGAGGCCATAGCTGGTGCGGATCACGACCGCGCGGTTCATGCGAGTCTCGCCCGCTCCCAGCACGCCGCGCAGCCCGGCGGTTCCGAAGGCCAACGGCCCGGCGAAGCGCTCGCTGAGCTCGGCCCAGTCCTCGGCCTGGAGGAGCGCCTCGAGTTCAGCGCGATCCTCTGGGCAGGGATCCTGTTCGATCCAGGCGCTAACTCGCGCCGCGAGCGTCTCACTCATGTGCTCTCCCTTGCAGGCGAGGGAGGCTATCAACTGAGCCGGGGGGCCGCCGGGCCCAGCGGGAGAGACGTGTTTCCTGCTAGCGGACGGGGAGGAGATTCCCAAAGAGCGCCTCGATCTCAGTGATCTTCTCGGCGGAGACCCAGGCCAGGTGCCCGGGAAATTCCGAACTGGAGACAGGGCAGCGGCCGTCGCTGGGTGCCCCGACGACGAGGTGGGTGCGTCCCCACGCTCCGTGGGCCACGAGCTCGAACGCGGACTCCGGAGGCGGCCCCGAGGACCAGCTGACGGCCTCGAGGCCGCTCAGGGCGTGGATCACGGGCTGGAGCGCCGACGTCGCGAGACGACGTGTCTGGAGAGGAGTCCGCTGCCCGGTCAGGACAGCCTCCCAGCCTTGGGAGCGGTGATTCAAGAACGAGCGCTCGGTGTGTTCGCTGCGCCAGTGGACTCGCACAGCGCGGGCGAGGGGAGCGCGGATCAATCGTTTCCGGAGGAGGAGGTTTGGCGTCGCGAGGCGAGTCAAGCGGGTCAGGTCACCGCCCTCGACCGCGACCGCGCCCTCGGCGGAGCTTGGGATCAGGCCCGGACGCGCCAGGAACCACGTCCCACCGCGATTCCAGAGCCGCACGGTTTCGTGTGAGTCGCCCCGCTCGATCACGACCTGGAGAGCGTCGGCTGGAATCGGTCCGGCGGCGTGGGCCGACGCTCGCAACAAGAAGAGCGCGCCCAGGGCCTGTCGGGTCAAGATCGGATCGAGGGGCCGGGGGTCCTTCTCGAGGCGAACCGCGGGGCTGAACTGGATCGCGTGGGCTCCCTGAGGACCGCGAACCTCGAGGCGCGTGACCTCCTGGGGACGACCCGAGATTGGGGCGACGAACCAGCGGCTAGGGGTCGGATCGAGGAGGGAGCCCACGAAGTCGTTCACGACCCAGGTCTCGGGCCCCGGCTCGCTCTGGCGTGAGCGGCCTTGACGCGCGCGGACGAAGACACCAATCGTCTTGGTGTCGATCTGGTCGTTCGCTTCGCGGAGGAGATCCTTGGCGACGCCCGTCATGCGACCGACCCAGACCTCCGACAGGAGCGGCGCAAGGCCGGTGTGGTCCTTGGCTCCCAGGATGCGGATCCTGCGCGCGTGAGGCGCGTCGACGCCGAACTCGGCGTGCTGGGCGGGGTTGCGGCCCACGAGGCGCTCGCGACGCCAGCCACGCAGCCGCGCGAGGAGGGATTCGACCTTGGCGGCCTCGGCGGCGACTCCTCCCTCGCTCGCGGCGACCCAGCCCGAGCCTCGTCGCTCGAGCCGCAGCGTCTGCTCGCCTCGCTGGATCTCGACGACCTGTGCGAGCGAGGGGTCGAAGCTGACCACGACTTGGCCGACGTGGCCGTCTTGACCGACCGAAGTCAGCGCGAGCCAACCGCTCGCTAGCGCGAGCACCACGACCGCGGCAACCAGCACGGCAACTCGCCGGCTCACGAGGGCACCTGATCGGCTGGGGGTGCCGGTGGGTTCGGGGCGAGGTCCGCGCGGTCTCTACTGGCCCGGCGTCCGGCCTGGAGCTTGCGGTAGGACAGGCGACCGACACCTGCGCCGAGCAGCAAGAAGGGGAACAGAAGGTGGAAGCCCCAGACCAGGTCTTGTGGCCGGAGGCCGAGGGGGCGAGCGTCGAGTCCGTGCAGGGGGCGAGGCTGGGCGCGGGCTCGAACGGCAGCAAGCTGGGCTCCTTGGAGGCACCACTCGGCGCTGTTGAGGAGCAGGTCTTGGTTCCCGGCAGAGGTCCGCAGGTAAGGCCCCAGGACGAAGTCGGCGTCGCCGATCGCCAACAGGGTTCCGGCGGCTGTGGGCTCTTGGAGCGGTGTCGCGAGGGGATCTGAGCTCGCCGCAGAAGGAGCGGCCGGGCCTGGTTTGCCGGCCCAGCGACTCGCGAAGCGCTTGCGAAACCCGAGCGCGAGCGTGCGGGGTGCGCGCTGATCGCTGGGCAGGGAGATCTTGGCATCAGGCTCGACACGCTGGGCTCCGCTCGGCGCCCAGGCGGGCGGCGAGCGGAGCAAGACCTCGGCCGGGCCGTGAGGCTTGAGCTCGCAAGCGAAGGGCAAGAGCAACGCCGGAAGTCCCCCAGACACGGGGTTGGCGGGGTTGTCGTGTCCGCTTGGCTGAATGAACCAGGGGTAGGCCGTCTGAACGGTCGCGCCGCCCTGGCCCCGAATCGTGAACCGTCGCGACGAGACAGCGAGGAGCTGGGGTCCGACCTCAAGGCCCCAACTGCGGAGCGTGGCGGTCCAACTCGGATCGACGAGCGGACCGCGCTGGAAGGGATCGCGAGGTAGCGGGGCGTAGCCCTCCAGCAGGAGCAGGACCTTCCCGCCTCGTTGGAGGTGCTGGTCGAGGGCGTAGGCCTCGCGCTCGCTGGGCGGGCGAGGTGCTAGGAACACGACCAGGTCGATCTCGGGTTGGATCGAGGCGGTCTGGGTCAAGTCGAGGGCCTCGACGCTCGCCAGGCGTCGGAGCGCGTTGCTGGCCTCGGGGATCTGGGCGGGGCCGATTCCTCCGGTCCCCGCGACGGCGATCCGCGGGCGCCGTCCGGTCAGCGTCCGGAGCGCGA
>JAESQQ010000917.1 GCA_016765095.1 Planctomycetota bacterium
CCGCGGGCGGGGGTAAACCCCGCCCCTACATTCACCCGTACCGGAACTTCTAGCGGGCTGCACTAGTGTCGAGGTTCTAGGCGGACTTGTCTCCAGCCTGCGCCGCGAGAGGCGTCAGCGAACTCCTCGTGCTAAAACCCTCCCCTCGTGAGAGGAGGCGTCGTGAGCAGCGAAACCCCGGCCGAGCGGCTGGATCGGACGCGTGCGGAGGCCCTACTCGGCGGCGGCGAGCGTCGCGTCGAGGCTCAGCACAAGAAGGGCAAGTTGACCGCTCGAGAGCGCGTCGAGCTGCTCTGCGACCCAGGCACGTTCGAGGAGCTAGACGCCTTCGTGCAGCACCGCTGCCGTGACTTCGGGATGGAACAGAACCGCAGCCTCGGTGACGGCGTGATCACCGGTCACGCGCGCATTGACGGGAGGCGGGTGTTCTTGTTCTCCCAAGACTTCACGGTCTTGGGCGGCTCACTCTCAGGGGCCTACGCGCGCAAGATCTGCAAGGTGATGGACCTCGCGCTCAAGGCTGGACTGCCTGTGGTCGGGCTCAACGACTCGGGCGGCGCTCGGATTCAAGAGGGCGTCGAGAGCCTGGGGGGATACGCGGACATCTTCCTCCGGAACACGCTCGCCTCGGGCGTCATTCCTCAGATCTCAGCAGTCCTGGGTCCCTGCGCGGGTGGCGCGGTCTACTCCCCTGCGATCACCGACTTCATAGCTATGGTTGAAGACACGTCCTACATGTATGTGACGGGCCCGAGCGTGGTCAAGACGGTCACCAACGAAGACGTCAGCCACGCCGGACTCGGGGGCCCTGAAGTGCACGCGGTGACGAGCGGCGTGGCCCACTTCGTGCGCCGAGACGACGCGGATTGCATAGCGCTCGTCCGGCGCCTGCTCTCCTACCTTCCCTCAAACAACGCGGCGGATCCTCCCCGAGTCGAGGCCAAACCGCCGCTGGGGCAAGCGCAGGAGCTCGACGACCTCGTTCCGCTCGACTCGACCAAGCCCTACGACATGCACGAGGTCGTGAATCGGATCGTCGACGCGGACTCCTTCCTCGAAGTCCATGAGGGATATGCGAAGAACATCATAGTCGGGCTGGCGCGTGTCGACGGTCGCCCGGTGGGCGTGGTCGGGAATCAACCCAATCACCTCTCGGGGGTGCTCGACATTGGGGCCTCGCTCAAGGCGGCGCGCTTCGTTCGGTTCTGTGACTGCTTCAACATTCCGCTAGTGACCTTTGTGGACGTGCCCGGGTTCATGCCTGGCCGCGATCAGGAGTTTGGCGGGATCATCAAGCACGGCGCGAAGCTCCTCTATGCGTATTGCGAGGCGACCGTCCCCAAGCTGACCGTCATCACGCGCAAGGCGTTTGGAGGCGCCTACGATGTAATGAGCAGCAAGCACATTCGTGGCGACTTGAACTACGGCTGGCCGGCGGCTCAGATTGCGGTGATGGGGGCCAAGGGCGCCGTCGAGATCATCTCCCGGCGTGAGATCGCCGCTGCGGATGATCCCGTCGCCGAGTCCGATCGTCTGACCCGCGACTACGAGGAGCAGTTCCTCAACCCCTACCGCGCGGCAGAGCTGGGCTACCTCGACGCGGTGATTCACCCTCGCGAGACACGGGGGCGCCTGATCGCTGGCCTCGAGCTGCTCGAGACCAAGCGCGACAAGAACCCACCCAAGAAGCACGGCAATCTGCCCCTCTAGAACACCCCTCCCGAGCGGCCGCGGCCGTCTCTAGAGGGGCTGGGAGATCCCATGGCCCGCATTCAGACCGTGCTCGTGGCGAACCGCGGCGAGATCGCCGTCCGAGTGATCCGCGCCTGTCGCGAGACCGGCCGTCGAGCGATCGCGGTCTACTCCGACCCCGATCGCAACGCGCTCCACGTTCGCTTGGCCGACGAAGCGATTCGACTCGGGCCGGCGGAGTCCTCCAAGAGCTACCTCGACGTGCAAAAGGTGATCGCCGCCGCCAAGGCCAGCGGCGCCGACGCGGTTCACCCGGGATACGGGTTCCTCTCGGAGCGAGCCGAGGCGGCCCGGGCGATCGAGGAGGCTGGCCTGATCTGGATCGGGCCCCGCTCGGAGACGATCGCGCAGCTTGGGGACAAGCTGAGCGCGCGTTTGATCGCTGAGGAGGCCGGCGTCCCGCTTGTGCCTGGAACCACGGAGCCCGTCAGCGTGGAGAAAGTCCAGGCAGCCGCGCTCGAGGTTGGATTCCCCTTGCTCCTCAAGGCGACCGGAGGCGGCGGCGGGAAGGGAATTCGCCTCGTCGAGCGGGCGGAAGACCTCGAAGCCAACTTGGCCCGAGCCCAGGGAGAGTCGCAGAGCGCGTTTGGGACTGCGGACGTCTACCTGGAGCGCTTCGTTTCACCTGCGCGCCACATAGAGATCCAGATCCTAGGGGACGGCCAGGGTGACGCGATTCACCTGGGAGAGCGCGAGTGTTCGCTTCAGCGCCGCCAGCAAAAAGTCGTCGAGGAGAGTCCAGCTCCGACCTTGAGCCCTGAGCTTCGGGTCAAGATGGGGGCCGCCGCCGTCTCGCTCGCTAAGCGGGTCGCCTATCGCGGAGCCGGGACGGTCGAGTTCCTCGTTGATGAGGGCGGCGCCTTCTACTTCCTGGAGGTCAACGCCCGGCTTCAAGTCGAGCATCCCGTCACGGAGTGGTGCACGGGCTTCGATCTCGTCCGTGCGCAGCTGCACGTGGCCGAGGAGGGCACACTCCCCTTTGCCCAGGAGGACTGGCAGCCCCGAGGGCACGCAATCGAGCTGCGGGTCAACGCGGAGGACCCCTTCTTGGGCTTCACGCCTTCGGTGGGTCGGATCAGCGGGCTCTCGGTGCCCCAGGGTCCCTTCGTTCGGGTCGACACGGCACTTCAAGAGGGGGAGGAGATCACCCCTCACTACGACTCGCTCTTGGGCAAGCTCACGGTCTGGGGGCGGACGCGGGAGGAAGCGCTCGAGCGTTGGGCGGCGGCCGCGAGCGCCTTCTCTTTGGGCGGCGTCGCCAGCACGCTCCCTTTGGTCGAGCGCTTGGTCGCCGATCCAGAGTTCCGTTCGGGTGCGTTTCATACCCGCTGGCTTGAGCCCTGGGTCAAGGCTCAAGCCAAAGAGCAATCGACGCTCAGTGAGGAGGAGCGACCGATCGCAGCCCTCGCTGCGGTCTTGGCCGGTCACTTCAGCGCGTCGCGGGGGGGAGCCGTTGGCTCCTCGACTCCGCGCGAGGGGTTGAGCCCTTGGGTGGCAGCTGGCCGCCGCGAGCGGCTGGGTTAGGGGGTCGGGATGCACTACACCGTCGACGTCGGAGGGGAGTCGCTCGAGCTGCGAGTCGAGCAAGGGCCGAGCGGGCTGGCTGTCGCGCTCGGCGAGGGACCGCTCGAGGAGGCCCGCTGGGTTCAAGTCTCAGGCACGCTCTATAGCCTGGAGTGGGGGTCTCGCCGGGCGCGGGTCCGCGTCGAGCCGGATCCTATGGAGCCGGGCGGGTTCCGAGTGACCCTCCCTGGCAAGACACCGCTCTCTCTGCTGCCCGTCGACGAGCGGACACGCGCGGCGTCTGCGGGGCGCGACGCCAACGCCCCGAAGGGGCCCGGAGTTCTTCGCAGCGCGATGCCGGGCGTGATCGTGGAGATCCACGTCGCCGAGGGCGACCGAGTCGAGGCAGGGCAAGTGCTCTTGATCCTAGAAGCCATGAAGATGCAGAACGAGATCAAGGCGACCGTTGGCGGCTCGATCGCGAGCGTCTTTGTGTCCGCTGGGGACACCGTGCCTGCCGGCGAGAAGCTGGTCGAGTTCGCAGCGGAGCCAGAGCCCACGGCCTAAACCGGAGGCCACGATCCTGAGAGGTCGCCCGCAAGTGCGGTCTCACGACCCCCTTCGCTAGGAAGGCGACCCCGGTCAGAATCGTGCTCCGCTTCCTAAAGGGTTGCACGGCGCGGTGGGCGAATGTGCCCGATCACCGCTGGATCCGTCCGAGGGGCCCCGTGGCGGGCTAGCGATGTGAAGGTCCTGGGGAGAAGTCCTCGTTACCTGTTTTGTAGAAAGGGTTTACGTTCGCGAGGGGACTGTGGTCGAACTCGCTCTAAGGGTCTCAACACGCAATCCTGCCCCGTCGGATGGACCGGAGCCATGGCGGAGGCCCGAGGCCACCAAGTGGGGCCGACCTCCTATAAAGGGGGGCGTGAGGAGCGATCGGAATCATGGGCCGACGATGAGGTGCCGGGCGAGGTGGGGCTGGGTCTCCTTCGCTCTGCTGCTTGGTCTCCCGCTGGGCGCCCGAGCCCAAGAGTTCGACCGGGCGTCTGAGAACCCCGAGTCCCGACGCGAGGCTGCCCCGATCACGAGTTGGAGTTCGGGACTGCGGGTCGTCCCCGCCGAGCTCGACTTGTCCGAGTTCCCAGTTGCTCCAGACGAGCACTCGATACGCAAAGCCCCAGAGCCGAGTGACGAATGGATTCGCTTGGCGGGGAAGATCCAAGCTGCGGCCGGCTACGACCACAACGTGTTCCGCGGGGAGCAGAAGCTGACGGGGGACGGGTTCGGACTGACACATGGCGAAGCGGAGGCCCTGATCAAGCTGCCGACGGGGGGGGAGCTCTTCCTTCAGGTGGCGGGCGAGACCCTGGTCTACCTCGAGCGCAATCGGGCCAACGAATACTACGGCTCTGCGTTTGTCGAGTACTACCAGCCCGTCACGGGGTGGCTCGAGGTCGGGGTTCAAAACGCGTTCGAATACAGTCGGCTCAATCTCCTCGACGACAACGGCGACCTCTTCCCTCGCGGTCGATTCGGATCCCTCGACGAAGAGTTGAGGCTGTTCACGATCCTGAGCGCGCCGATCGAGTCCGGCGAGTTGGCCAAACTGAGCCTCGAGATCGGCTCCAGTTACAGGCTCAAGGACTACCAAGAGAACAGCGGCCTGGACTCGCTCGACTATCGCGAGCTGCGCTTCGACGCCTCGCTGCGCTACAAGGTCTCGGCCGGCTCGGCGCGCTCTCGGCTCAAGCTCAAATACAGGTTCCGGCGTCGGGACTACCGAGAGTTTCGGGCGCGCGAGCGAGACGGAGCGGTCGGCGTGATGTCGCCCCACCTCGACCTTGAGCGACATCAGCTCAGTTTACGCTGGACTCACCGAACCGCGATCGAGGACGTCAAGGTCCGATTCGCCGCCGAGGCGGGGCTCTCCTACAACCGCGACGACTACGCCAACGATCGAAGCTATCGTCAGGCGTCCATGACCCTCAGCGCGGAGGTGTGGCCGATCGCCAACACGACTCAGATCGAGGTCTCCTTGCGTGGGATTGCGCGCGACTTCCTCTCACGCCAGCCCAGCGGCGGCGGGGGTCGGCTCCACCACCGCCTGATCCGAGTCCGGGGCAGAGTGTGGCAACGGCTCTGGACCAGTCAAGGAGCCGATTCGCTGGCGAACACCGGGGTCACGCTGGCCGTGTTCACAGCCTTCAGCGTGACCTTCTGGCGCTCCGATGACTCGGGGGAGGACTACGACCGAATGCTCTTTCGCGGAGGGCTGGAGCTGAGCTGGTAGTGGGTGTCCTCGAGGTCCTGTTCGTGCTCGGAGGGGTCGGGTTGTTCGTGATTCAGGGGCTCCGCCAGGCGGCCGAGAACCGAACCAAGATCCTAGCGCGGGTCGTCCCTCTCCTCACGGACGGCGCCCTCGGAGCGAGTGGGATCACGTCTCACCTCGTGACGGGATCGGTCAATGGGCGACGGGTCGTGATCGAGGTTGGCTACCGGCCCTTCACCGCGCGAGGCTCAGACGCGCGCTATCCGATCCGGGCTCGGCTGCAGCTTAGGCATGCGCCGAACATCACGGTGCGAATTCGCCGCGACGCTGGGCTGGCGGCGCTCCAAAAACTGACGGGCTACGTGACCGACGTCGAAGTCGCCGAGGGCGATCCCTTCGACGAAAAGTACCTCGTCGAGGCCCACTCCGACGCGGCTCGAGCGGGCCTCGCGGCACGTGATGTCAGGAGCGCGATTCACCGTCTGATCGCGTTTTGCAAACTCGACGAGGTTCGGCTGGGGGAGGGCTGGCTCGAGGTCCGCGGAGACCCGAGCCACCTCAACACGGGGCTCTTTCTAGACCTCCTCGAGACCTTGGACATGCTGGCCCACACCTACGATCGGAGCCCCGCCCCCTCGATCGCGGCCCGGCCGGTCTTCGCTTGGAAGGGCGGCCGGGACAGCAAGACTCGCTGTCCCTATTGCCATGACGCCCTCGAGGACGCCACGAGCGAGGCTGGCGCCTGCCACGGGTGTGGAACGCTGATCCATACGGTTTGCCACGAGGAGCTCGGACGGTGCCCGATCATGGGTTGCGAGGGGCGAAGCCTCGAGCGCCAGGGCCCGATCCCGATTTAGGGCTCTGCCGGCTCTCAGAGCCGCGCGATCGTCGCCTTGTGGGCGCCGACCGTGAGCCTGACTTGGCTCTTAGCCCTGGTATAGAATTCGCGCCCTATGACGGTCGAGTTCACTCCACCCGCGGACTTCCTCGAAGCGGTGCGCGCCTTGCGCGCCAAGTACCCTGAGGCTCCGCCCAGCGAGTCGCTCCCCCTCGCGGTCAATACCCTTGAGGACGAGGAGATCGCCGCAGCGCTCGAGGCCTTGATCCGGGGTCCCGTGACCCTTGGGAAGCGAACCCTGGCCTTTGAGGAGGAGTTCGCGGCTTCGCAGGGTGCGAAGCACGCGGTCTACGTCAGCTCTGGGTCGGCGGCGAACCTTCTCGTCCTCGCGCTCTTGGCTTACCCAGACGGACTCAGCGCCGAACCGGCTCCGCCCGTTCTGGCGCCCGGCGACGAGGTGATCGTCCCCGCCGTGACGTGGTCGACCACGATCTGGCCCGTGGCCCAGGTCGGAGCCGTTCCCGTGCTCGCTGACGTCGACCCGCGCACTCTCAACCTGACCGTCGAGTCGGTCGAGCGCGCGATCAGCCCCAAGACGAGGGCGGTGTTCGCGGTCCACCTCCTAGGCAACCCGGCTCCCGTCGACGCGCTCCGAGCGCTCTGCGACGAGCGCGGCTTGACGCTGATCGAAGACACGTGTGAGGCCTTGGACGCTGAGCTAGGCGGCCGGAAAGCTGGGACCTTTGGGCGGCTGGGGACTTATTCGTTCTACTTTTCCCACCACATGACGACGATCGAGGGCGGAATGGTGGTCTGCGACTCCGCCGAAGACGCCGACCGCCTCCGGGCCCTGCGCGCCCACGGCTGGACTCGACACCTCTCGCCCGCCTGCCGGTCTGCGGTCGAGGGAAGGCACGCCGAGATCGACTCGCGCTTTCTGTTCGTGGAGCGTGGCTTCAACTGCCGAAACACCGACGTTCACGCCGCGATCGGACGGATTCAGCTTCGTCGTCGAGGGGAGTTCCTGGCTCGGCGACGCCTGGTCGCGGCCGCCTGGGCGCCGACGCGAGACTCCCTGGCGGACTTGTTCTTGCCCATGAAGATCGAGCCTGGCTCGAGTCACTTTGCGTTCCCGCTCGTGCTGGCACCCGAGGCTAAGGTTGAGCGGGGCGCCCTGATCAAGTTCCTCGAGGCGCGGGGCGTCGCGACGCGACCGCTGGTGGCGGGAAACCTCGCCCGGCAGCCGGCCATGCGGGCGACGACTCACCGATGTGCTGGCGACCTGGCGGGCGCCCAGCTCCTGCACGAGCGAGCGATCTACATTGGGATCCACTCCTCCATGACTGACGCCCAGCTGACGTTGATTCCAGACCTCCTGGCTGAGTTCGCGGCCCAGGTCGTCGGCTAGGCAGGCGGCGCGACGCCCAGCGTCCGGCACGTCGGGGATCGCTCGACGGTCTTTTGGTCCGGGCACGTACCCAGGGCGAGATCGCCGACACGAGAGGAGACTCCCATCCAGAGGTTCTCGTTCTTGAAGTGGTGGAGCCGGTGGTTGCGCCACACCGCCTTGTAGAGCTTGGACTTTGGGACGTAGTTCGAGTGGGCCATGAAGTGGCACCACTCGTAGTGAACCCCAAACCCAAGGAAGACCGTCAACCCGGTGAACACGGCCGGGACGTCGCGAAACACGTAGCCCAGCGCGCACAGGATCGGGACCGCGTAGACGTAGGTGTGGAGGGGGATCGAGATCTCCTCGAAGTCCCAAGGGTGGAGGTGGTGGCGGCGGTGTTTTGCGGCCTGCATGGAATCGATGGTGAATGGACCGAGCTTGCGGGGTTTGAAGTGGAGGAGGTAGCTGTGAATCAGCCACTCCTGAAAGGGCCACCAGACGAGGATCACGACGGGGACGACGAGGTCGACCCAGCTCCAGCCGCCGAGGTAAACGCGGAACGCACCAAAGGCTAGGACTAGCGCGAGGAGGATTCGCGGGCTTCCGCGGGTGAGCATCGTGTGGACCAGGCCGCCGAGTGTGTTGGGTGCGGTTGGGCTCGCGTTTGGCTCTGGCTTAGTCGCGAGCGCGGCGTTGGGGTCGGGTCGGGTCGCTGGTCGGGTCGCTGTCGAGGTCATGAGGTTTCTCCTTCACGGAAGGCCTGGAGCGTGTCGAGCATCTCGTAGAGCCCGCGCGCTCCCAGTTCGAGGAGCTCGCTCGCGCGACGGGCGGCTGCGTCTCCGTCGCCTTGGCGAACGGCGTCTACCACCGCGCGGAACGAGTCGATGCTGCGGAGTTCAGCCCCCATGACTTGAACCAAGGCGGCGCGGAAGGTGTCGTAGCTCGCGCGGAGCGAGTTGTAGGCGAGTCGATAGGCGACGTTTCGTGAGCCTTCCACGAGGATCGCCCAGAACTCAAGGCTCGCGGCCTGGCGCCGATCCAGGTCTTCGTCGGCTGCCATCGCTTCGACCCCAGCGTGGAGGCGATCCGCGCACTCAACTCCTCCTCGCTCTGCGCAGCGTCGAGCGATCTCAGGGCCGAGGCAGGCCCGCATTTCGATCACGCTCCGCGCGACCCAAAGGTCGAGGTCTCCGTTCGCGAAGAGCAGCTCGGAGAGGAGGTCCATTCCTGCGGTGGACTGGTAGTCGAGGACCCGCGCCGCGCCGCCCTGACGGATCGAGACGAGGCGAGCCTGCTCGAGGCGCTTGAGGGCTTCGCGCACGGCGCCCCGGTTGACCCCCAAGGCCTCGGCGAGTCCGCGCTCGGACGGGAGCTTGGTCCCCGACCCCAGCTCACCGCTCACGATTCCGTCTCGAAGTCGCTCATAGACGGACTGAGAGAGGGACTGGCGCTCAATCGGCTCAAACATAAAGGACTTAGCTCCGCGTATTTGGCCAGGTGGTCAACTGGTATGACCACCTGGCCAAGAGCGTAGTGCCCTCACGAGGAGGAGTCAAGTGGGAACTTGAGGGCTACTTCCCGAGCTCGGAGACTCGCTTGCGCCAGCGGGCGACGATGGCAGCTTTGCGCTCCGAGGCCCAGGCGAAGTCGTGGGGCTGGGCTTTGATCTCGCTCAGGGGCGGGAGCCCTGGCGGGGGGGGACGTCGCCTCGGACCGAGCGGCGGCCGAGGGTCTTGACCAAGAAGGCTTGGGTCCCCTTGCTGAGCGCCCAGGTGATAAACGCCTCGGCTTCGGCCCTGTGGGGCGCGCCCTTGACGAGGGCCATTCCGTCGGGCGCGGCACAGGTCCCCTCGATGGGATAGACGATTTCGACGGGGCCGCCACCGCGGACGTAGCGTTGAGCGTTGTCTTCGAGTGTCAACCCGACAAGGGCTTCGCCGTCATTGACGAAGCGCGGGACCGCCGACGAGCTTCCGGAGAGGACCGCGCGCTCGAGGAGCACGTCGATCAAGTCCCAGCCGGGCTCTTCGCCTTGGAGCCGCAAGATCGTGACGACTTGGAGAAAGGCCGAGCCGGACTTGTCGGCCCGCGCCGTGCTCAGCTTGCCGGCCAGGTCTTCGCGGCGGAGATCCTCCCAACCCTTCGGACGCGTGCCCGGGGGGAGGAGCTTGGTGTTGACGAGCAGGACCGGGAGGATCACGGTGTAGGGGAGCCAGGGCGACTTCCCGACGGCCGCCTGGTGACTGGCCGCGAGCGCGTCCCACACCGCAGGGGGTCGGAAGCGTTCGAGGAGTTCGGCGTTGGAGGCCAACTGATCGCCGCCAATGCTCCAGATGACGTCGCAGCGAGGAGCGGCACGTTCGGCCTGAACTCGCTGGACCACCTCTCCCGAGCCGAGTTTGACGAGTTGGACTTGGATTCCGGTCTCGGCTTCGAAGCGCGGGACGAGGACGTCGAGGGCGTTTTGTCCGTGGGCGGTGTAGACCGAGACAACTCGAGATTGACTGTTGCTTCCGCCGCGGAGGAAGAAGCCGATCGCGAGGCCCACGATCGCCAACACGGCGAGGCCAAGGAGCGGACCCGAGCGGGTCGCGCCGCGTTGGCGCTCGGGAGGAACAGAGGCAGTCATTGCGCGTCCTGCGCCGACTGTTCGGTGGAGGGGGGCTCGAAGGGATCCGGTCCACCTGTCGGCGAGCGAGTGAGCCTACTTGAACAGCTTGAGATAAATGGGGTCTCGCGAGAGGGTCGGGAAGCGCGCGGCGAGCCCAGCGACGGGGTGACCCACCTTTCGCAGAGCCCGGAGCCGACTGGCTGCGGCCGCGAGTTCGCCCAACCGCTCAAGGACGACGGCGATCTCGACCTCGATCGCCGGACGCTCGCCCAGAGGGGTCAACTCGAGGGCGCGCTCCAGGGCGGCTTCGGCGTCCCCGAGGAGCTTCGCTTCAATGAACACTTCGGCGAGGCGAAGGTGGGGCGCGGGTGAGTCTGGGCGACCCTGCGCGGCGGCGCTGAGCGCCGCGTAGCGGCGGAGGAGAGATCCCTCGACAGCGAGTAGCTCCTGAAAGCGCTCGGCTGGGAGGGGGACGTCGGTGGGCGCAGCGATCGCTGGAAACTTGCTCCAAGGGAGCTGGAGGCGCGAGCCCATGCGGCTCTGGTATCGGGTTCCACCTGCGAAGCGCTCCCCATTGGGCAAGTCGGCTCGGCGGAAGCCCAGGTAGTCGAGGAGGTTGAGGACCTGGCGGTTCTTCCCTGCTGCGGAGCGAGGGACGCTCCACAGGTCGCCGCGGAGGGAGCGGGCCGTGTCTGCTTGCGTGGGTGAGTTCGAGCGCTCCATGGTCTCCAAGAACCCGTGCAGGAGGGCTGCGTCTGCCCCACGGAGATCCTCGCCACAGAGCTCGAGCCACCACACGAACTCGAGCGGGGCCGCTTTGAGGCTGGCTCGGAAGTCGGCGTAGGCCGCCGCCTTCTGTCCGAGGCGCCCCTTGGCCATGCCGCGAGCGATCAGGATCAGGGCTCGGGTGGGCTGAGAGCTGCGGAAGGAGCCCAGCGCGCGCGATAGCTCGGAGATCGCCTCCCGGTTGTTCCCACGAGCCAGGGTTCCGAAAGATGCGAAGGGCTCTCGGACGGACGCGACCTTCACCGTGCCGGTCGTTCCGAGCGCGAACCGAAGCAGCCCGAGCCAGCCGCGACGAGCGAATCTGGGATCTTCGAGAAACCCCTTTGCGGTTCGCTTCGCTATGGCTCCAAACTTTGCTCGTCGGGGGAGCGAGTAGCGGAAGTCTGCGTGGCCAGCCGAGGACAGAATCAGCTCGTCGGCGAAGTGGAGTTCCGCCACGACTTCTCCCCCGCCTGGGCCCAACTCGGCCCTCAGCCTCGCTCTCAGGCGGCCTTTCGCCCCCGGCAGTTCGACCCAGGTGGACACCGGGTGGGATCCGACCACGAACCGAGCGAAGCCCACGCGAGGTCCCGAGGTGTTGTAGAGCCAGATCTCAACGCCGGTCAGCTTGGTGTGGCCGCTGTCCCCTTCGACCAATCCAGCTTGGACCGTCCCGTAGGACACCCCCCCCAGGAGTTCGACTTCGAGCTGAATCTCGATCAACGACGAGGGAGAGAGTTCGAGTTGGGCGAAGATCCACTCTTCGCTGTGGCTGTCTATGCCGAGCCGGGTCGAGTCCTTCCTCAGCGGAGATCGAATCGGGTGACTCAGCGCGAAGGGGCGGCGGGGATCCCAGGGCTTGTAGTCCTGGACGCGCAGAGAGGAGTGGCGGGTGGCTCGTCGCTTCCAAGCTGCGATTTCGTTGGGGGCGACCCGGAGTTCGCCGAGCGTGGCCTTGCTCAGCGTGTAGACCTTGGCCCAGTCCTCGGCGCGAGCCGCCGCCTCGAGGCCGTAGCGTCTCGCGCGCCAGCGATCGGGGGCAGAGAGCGGCTTCTTGGTCAGCGCGAGCGCTCCCCGAACCACGGCTCTGCCTAGGGCCTCAGCTTCGCTCAGTTGGTCCCGTGAAGGGCCGGGGTGCCGCGAGGCAAAGCCCACGCGAGCCTCGTTCTCGCGGAGGACTCGCCGCTCGGCCTGGAGATCCAGCCAGCCAAGCTCGGCTTTGGGTCGCGCTGAAGCCGGCAGTGAGTCAAGAAGCGCGGCTGCCCCCGCATCCTCGCGGATCGCGCGCAGAGCTGCGTAGGCCTCGGGGGCTCCCACGGCTTGGGGGAGGAGGCTCTGGCTTCCGACCTGTGGCCTTCCACACAAGGAGTCCGAGAGGACGAGCTCGCTGGCCGGGTCGCCGTCCGCGTTGCCGGTCAGGAAGGCCGCAGCCCGGTAGCTCGTGCGGGCGGTGCGGGCGGTGCGGGTGATGAGGAGGCGGCGCGGGGTTCCCGATTCGAGGCTGGCGAGGCTCGTTGCGTCGAGGACCCACTCCGAGCCGGCGTGATACGAGCGGAGGACATACCTGTCGCCGCCTTGAGTCTTGAACACGGCGACGCGAGTCTTGTCGGGGCTGGTCAACTCGTCGGGGAAGGGCCAGCGAGCGAGGAATTCGAGGGGGGAGGTGGCCCCGGCCCCAAGGAGCACGATCCCTGCCTGAGGACCGTCGTAGACGACCGCGAGGGCTCCTTCCTGCGTGGGCTTGATCCCTCCACGCTGATACGTTTCCAGCTGACAAATGGCTCCCAGATCGAGCTCGGCGAGGGCGTCGGTGGGGCCCTGCTTGGTCGCGCCTCGTGCGACCACGGGGGTCGCTGGCCGAGAGCTGGCAAGGAGGATCTCGTCTCCGGTCTCTCCGTCGAGGTTGAGCAGGAGGCCGTGATCCCAGTGCCCAGCGGGAGCTTCGTCGGTGGGGAACACGAGTTGCCTCGTGGGGCGGAGCGTCTCCGGGTCGAGTTGGAGGATCGTCATCGACTCCGCGCTGGCGGTCAGGACGAGGACTTCACTCTTCCCGTCGCCGTCAAGGTCGCCTGGGCAGAGGTCGTAGCAGGTCCCAAGGAGCTGGCCTATGTTGCGGTTGACGCCCCTCTTGGGTTCGAACCGGACGCCGTACATCATGACGGTGCAGGCTGACGCCCTCGTGTTGTGGGCGACCAAGAGCTCATCGACGCCGTCTCCAGTTAAGTCGCAGGAGGCGATCACACTGGCGCGTGCTCTCAGGTGGAACTGACCAATCTTGGTCGGGACTCGCAGCCGGATCGTCTTGTCGGTCGCCGAGATCAAACAGGGACCCAAGTCGCTTTGGCCGAATACGTGGAGCCCGCGCTGGGGGACGTCCTCGAGGCCTGCGAGGTCTGCGCAGAGGTCGGCCAGGACTTGGAGATCGGGATCCTGGCGTGGAAGCGGCTGGAGGGCTGCGGTGGCGCGAGCGAAGTCGAGGGTCCGCAAGGCGGCGTGGGCAGCGGCTTCACGGGCCTGGAGCGTGGTCTCGTCGGGAGGGGTCGTGCGTCCGACGGACTCGAAGATTCGGAGCGCGAGACGCGAATTCTCGTCGCTCAAGATCGGTTCGGAGGCTTGGAGTCGCCTCGCGAGCCCGAGCCAAGCTTTGCGACCCGGGGCGCCGTGGGGGTCGAGGACTGCGGCTCGCGCGGCGTGCCCCTGGGCGCCCTCCCCCTTGACGAGCCGGCTCC
>JAESQQ010000918.1 GCA_016765095.1 Planctomycetota bacterium
CCGCCCCGAGCTCGTGATCGCGCTCCGCGGGACCCGCGAGCCCCGCGTCGGCACGGCGCTGGTCGATCTCTACGCCGCCGACGAGGATCCTCGGGTTCGCGCCAAGGCTGCGTTCGTGCTGGGGGAGGGCGGCGAGCAGTGGCCGCCCTTGCTCGTCGAGCGCGCCCGAGTCACCGCCCGGCTCGACCTCGAGAGCGACGACCCGCTTCTGATCACGGGGGCCGGCGACGTGCTCGGGATTCCCCCGCTCTCAACGCCCGACCGCGATCTCCTGATCAGGACGCTGCGGGGGGAAGCCAACCAAGGCGCTCGCGCACGCTCGACGGCGCTGCGCGCCTTGGCCGCAGCGAAGGTCGTGCCCGCGACCCTGGGTCCGGCGCTGGAAGAAGTGGCTCGAGACTCAAGCGCGAGCCCTGAGCTCCGCGCCCAGGCTCGCTCGATTCTGAAGTCTCTGGCTGGGGGCCCGAAGTAGTGACCTCAAGAGTTGTCGGGTTCGCAGCGGAGCTGGCGCGGGAACGTCTGCAAGCAGCGCGGAAAGAGGAAGCGCGAGCGCGACGGCTAGGCGGCGCGCTCGCCAAACTGTATCTGGAGGAGTTTGTTGGACCTCGAGGGGCAGAGGTAGGATTTCTGACTTAGTCGGTTTCCTGGAATCGCCGTGCCTCAAGCCGGTTATGCGCGAGAGGGACCAGCGCCAGCACCCAGACCGTGCCGACGATCGCTGCGGGGAGGGGCACCAGTATGACTTCCTGAAACGCACTTTTGATCGAGCCAGGCAGGAGGCGATGGGCCCCCACCGCTGCGCCTCCTATGAAGAAAGCGGGCACCAGGCTCGCGAGGAAGCTGAACCCGACCTCGCGGAGGCAGCCCTTCCACGGCAAAGGTGTCTGGATGATCCGCAGCCATCCCCAGAAGGCCGCAATCATGAAAACGGTGAGAAGGATCAAATCCAGCACTAGACGACCGTAGCATTGACCTCAGCAGCAGCTCGCCCAGCCGCCTCGGCGAGAGAGGGGCGCGAGAGGCCTCGGAGAGGCCGATCGGTGTGCCCTTGAGAGGCGGGCGGGGGTAAACCCCGCCCCTACCTGAGCGTGTTGCGAACCGCGCGGAAGAGGGCTCGACTTGGGCCCGAATTCGGTCTGTAGGGTGCGGGGTTTACCCCCGCCCGACGCCTGTCCCTGGGAGACCTACGGTCTCTATTCTCAGGCTCAGCCGGTTTTAGGAGGTGGTGTCGGCGTCGAGGTCGGTGACCTCGTGCATGCCCTTCTTGAACGAGTTCACGCTCTTACCCAGGCTTCGCATTGTGGCCGGCAGCCGCTTGCCGAAGATCAGCAAGGCCACGACCAGAATGATGATCATCTCGGGAGTACCCAGGGGCATAAGACACCTCTCTCTGAAGCCAAGAGCGCACAGCGAAGTCCATCGGCGGGTCCCTACCAACAAAGCACTTAGGGCGACCGAGGGGCGACTCGTGCGAGAACAGCGTGCCCACTCGACCCAGATCTGGGCCCTACGTGAACCGCTTCTTCGCGGCGGCTTCGGCACACCGCACGTGCGAAGATTCGCCCCATGACCCCTCAGGCGAACGGCGAGCTCCCCCACACCGAGGCTCGCTCGGGGCTCCTCCTCGACGAGGCCACCCCCCTCGAACTGGTCCAGATCTTCCAACAGGCCGATCGCGAGGCGACCGCTGCGGTCGTGGGCGTCGAGGTCGAATTGGCGGAGGCCATCGAGCGAGCCGCCGAGGCGATCGGGAGCGGCGGTCGCCTGATCCTGCTCGGGGCGGGCACGAGCGGACGGCTGGCGGTGATCGAGGCCGCCGAGTGTTGGCCGACTTTTGGCACTCGGCAGGTCGTGGGGTTGATCGCGGGAGGGGCGCCCGCCCTGTTGGTCGCCCAAGAGGGGGCCGAAGACAGCGCCACGGGCGGCGCGAGTGACCTCGCCGAGCTGGCGGTCGAGGCCCGCGACTTCGTCGTCGGAATCGCGGCCAGCGGGAGGACGCCCTACGTGCACGGCGCGCTTCGGGCCGCACGTCAGGCTGGCGCAGGAACGGCCCTCCTCTGCGCCTCACCTCCTCCGCCAGACGGAGCCCCCGTCGATCTCGTCCTGATCCTAGAGACAGGGCCCGAGGTGCTCAGCGGCTCGACCCGTCTCAAGGCCGGGACCGCGACCAAGTGCGCCCTCAACGCGCTGACGACGGGCGCCATGTCCCGCCTGGGAGCGATCATGGGTGACCTGATGGTCGACTTCGTCGCCTCGAACACAAAGCTCGTGGCTCGGGCCAAGCGAATGCTCTGCGCGCTGACTGAGCTCGATCCGTCCGCCGCTGAGGAGACCCTCCAAGCCGCCGAAGGGGACCTCAAGGTGGCGGTCCTCATGGCGCGCCTCGGCCTGGACGCTGCGAGCGCGCGAGCCCACCTCGCGAGCCGGGCCGGACACCTGCCCCGAGCGCTGGCCGACGCTTGAACCGCATCGAGAGGCTCCAGCGGATCGCGACCCAGTCCGAACGGTTGATCGTCGGGCTCATGAGCGGGACCTCGCTCGACGGCGTCGACGCCGCCCTCTGCCGAGTCTCGGGATCCGGCCGCGCGACTCGGATCGAGCAGCTCGCCTTCCGCTGCACTTCCTACGAGCCCGCGCTTCGCCAAGAAATCGAGCAGACCCTCCGCGGGAGCGTGGCCGACGTGTGCGCCCTCAACGTCCGACTAGGGGAGGTCTTCGCCGAGGCCGCCTTGGCCGTGATCGAGGAAGCCGGCCTGGCTCCAGCAGACGTCGACGCGATCGCCAGCCACGGCCAAACCGTCTATCACGTCGACCAATCGCGAGGGACGCCTGCCACGCTCCAGATCGGCGAAGCGAGCGTGATCGCGGAGCGAACGGGCGCGATCGTGGTCAGTGATTTTCGGCCCCGCGACATAGCCGCCGGAGGGGGCGGCGCCCCTCTCGTGGCCTACCTCGACGACTGCCTGTTCGCACGCGAAGGCGAAGTCCGGCTCCTCCAGAACCTGGGCGGAATCGCCAACGTGACCGCCGTGACCCACGACCCCTCCCGCTCGATCGCGTTCGACACGGGCCCGGGCAACCTCCCGATCGACGCTGTGACGCGGGTCCTGACGAGCGGTCGAGCCCGCTACGACGAGGACGGCAACTACTCGCGCCTGGGAGAAGTCGACCAAGCGCTCCTGGACCACCTCTGCGAACACCCCTTCCTCGCCGCGCCCCCACCCAAGACGACCGGGCGGGAGGAGTTTGGAGACGCCTTTAGCCAGGCCCTGATCGAGAGCTATGACCCCGCCCGCCTGATCGACCTCCTGGCGACCTTGGTCCGGTTCACGGCCCGCTCAATCGCGCGCGCCTACCGCGAGCACCTCGTTCCTCGGACAGGACCGATTCACGAAGTGATCGTCTCGGGCGGTGGGGTCCACAACCTGACCCTGATGGCCGCGATCCGCGACGAGCTCGACGGACTGGCGCCTGTCTCGAGCTTCGACGACCTAGACGTCGGCTTCAGCGCAGACGCCAAGGAAGCCGTCGCGTTCTGCGTGCTCGGGAACGAGACCCTCCAGGGGCTCCCCAGCAACCTTCCTGCAGCAACGGGGGCGCGCCGGGCCGTCGTCCTTGGCAAGATCGTTCTCTAATGCTCGTTCTCGAGGACCTCTACGTCGCTAGCCAGGCGAAGCGCTATCAGCTGATAGACGTAGAGCGTCTCCGCGCCCTCCTCGTCGAATTGGCAGCGCAGCCCGAGCGAGTCCAGCTCGTCCGCGTGCTCCACGACCGATTCTCGCTCCCCCTCGAGCAGAGCAAGGGCCTCTACGACCAAGCAGTCCGCTACCTGCGCCAACGAACGGAGGAGCGCTACGCCCAGCTCCTCAAGCGGGGGCTCCCCCCCGAAGACGTCGACGCCCTCGCGCAAGAGCAGGCTGCGGCCGGGTTTTCCTGGACCCTGGCCGAACGGCTCCTCCCCGAAGGGAAGATCACGCAGCAACAGCACGTCACGATTCAAGCCGAGGTCCAGCGCCAACTGGCCGAAGAGGACGGCGCCCTCGTCACGAAGAACCTCAAGTATTCCTTCGGCCCGATCCTTGGCCCGCCACCAAACAGCAAGCCGGACCTAGCGACCTCGGGCCAGCTCCCCAACCTCGTCGCGAGTTCGGCTGGCGACTTCGACGCCCTCGGCGAAGAGGTCACGCTCCGTCTCCCAGCCGGCGGACTCGCGCAAGCCCTCCCCGCCCAGCCCCAGCCCCAGGCAGCGGGTGCGGAGGAAGACGGGCTCAAGACAATGGAACTCGATCGGCCGATGAACCTCGGCCAAGGCGCGCCCCCTCAACCCCCGAGCGGCTCCTTCGTTCGCCCCTTGGGCGGACCCGCGCTCCAGCCACCCCCTGGAATGCTGGCCGGCCCGGCAGGGTTTGGCCCCCCCGACCAGAGCACAGCCCCCGAAGCAGACGAGCTCGGGTTCGACGTCGCTGCTCCCACACTTCAGCTCGAGCCCGGCGCGGTCGCGCGGGCGATCGCCGCGAGCGGGCTCAGCCCAGCGCCGC
>JAESQQ010000919.1 GCA_016765095.1 Planctomycetota bacterium
CGGCGGCGGCGGCGGAAACGGCGACGAAGAGGAGTGCAACGTCAGCTTCTTCAACGGAGAGGAGTATTTCACCCGTACAGACCTCTTCGTCCCAGGACGTGGAGATCTAAGCTTCTCCTTCACCCGTCGGTACAAGAGCCGAATCACCTACAACGGACCGGTTGGGCACAACTGGGACCACGAATACCACGAAGCCCTCTACGCGGCTGTCGACGGCTCCGCCGTCACTCGGGTCAACGGCTTCGGGCACGTGGCCACCTGGACACGCAATCCCGACGGCTCCTACAAGGCACCCACGGGTTACTTCGACGTCCTCCTGCGGCTACCGGAAGGCGGCTGGATCCTGCGTCGCCCCATGGGCCTCAAGCACTACTACTACGAAGACGGGCGTCTTCGAGCGAGGGAAGACAAATACGGCAACCGAATGCTCTTCGACTACGACCGCCTGGGAAACCTGGATCGGATCATAGACGTCTACGGCCGTGAGTACCGATTGGCCTACTACGCGGCTCCCGACGGATTCTGGAGGCTGAGGAGCGTCACGGACTTCATAGGTCGCCAAGTCGTTTACTCCTACGATCAGAATGGAGACCTCGTCGAGGTTCGCTCCCCGGTCTCGATCGGGTCGAGCCATGGCAACGACTTCCCCAACGGACGGGTCGAGCGATACACCTACTCCTCTGGCTTCGCAGAGGTCGAACTCAACCACAACATGCTCACCCGCACTCTCCCAGAGGAAGTTGCTACGGGTGGCCCTCCAGCGTTCGTCTGGACCTACGGAACGGACCCGAACCTAGAGAGCTTCGATCGGGTCATAGCGCGGACCAAGGGCGGGACGAACGCCAGCGGGATCTCGGCCGGCGGGACTATGACGCTGACCTATCAGGCGGTGAATTCAGGGGCGCCTGCGGGCAGCTTCAACGTCGCGCGTCGGATTGTGACCCAGACCGATCGAGCCGGCAACGTGACTGAGTATGCGATCAACGAGGCTACGTTCGCGATCCGAAAGAAGGAGCTCACGCGGGGGCTCCGGCCTGGAGAGCCCGCCTTCTATGAGGAGATCCGCGAGTTCGACCAGGACGGACAGCGGACCCGAGTGACTTACCCCGAGGGGAACCAGCGGGTCTTCACATACCAGAGCAGCGGTTCCCGATTGGGCGGTATGAACCTCGAGTCCGTCCGGCTGATCGCCGGTCCACGGGGCGGCGGCGAGGACTTGGTTACGACCTACACCTACGAGCCGCTTTTCAATCAAGCGCTGTCGATCACGGAGGCTCGGGGAAACTCGACGAGCTACGTGGCCCCGATCGGAACGGTAACGGCCGCACGCTACACCACCCGGTTCCTTTACGACTACCAAGAGCATTCGGATCCCGTGCCCGACGCAGTCCTGTTCGGGATCGACCTCAGCTCAGTCCCTCGCGGACTCGGGGACCTAAACAGCGACGGGCGAACGGATCAGTCCTTCGGGCACCAGATTCGCCAGGTGTTGCCGTCCGTCGAGCTCCGGCCGACGAGCCACATTGCTCTGCAGACGGGCTCGACCACTCAGACGATCCTCAAAGAGACCCAATACAACGATCGCGGACAAATCCTCTCGCATATCGACGCCAAGGGCTGCGCGTCAGACGTCAGCTACTACCCCGAGAACGACCCCGACGGCGACGGCGTGTCGGTGTTCACGCTCTATACCCTGTTGTCTATCGAGCGGACGGGGTACGCCGAGCGGACCTTGAAAGACGCGCGGCTCACGGCTCGGCGAGACCCGACACTGCCGCCACCTGTTCAAGTTGAAGTGATCCACTTCTACGATTCGGTAGGCAACCTCACCAAGATCCTCTCACCCCGCGGGATCACGACGGAGATCGAATACAACGCCTACAACGAGCCCGTCGTGACGATCCTCGCCACCGACGTCACCCAGGCGATCATGCGGGGGACCCTCCTTCCCACCGCGCGAGCGCTTGCATACCGGACTCGCAATCACCTCGATCACAACGGGCGGATTGTTCACTCAGAGATCGAAAACCGCGACGGGAACACCGTCGGCGTCGGAGCTTATGTCGATCGGTTTCTCACCTACGACATTCTCAACAAGGTCGTGACGGCGTCGAACGAGGTCGACGCGACGACGAGCCTCACCACTCAGTACCGCTACGACGCCAACCAGAACAGAGTCCTCACGACCTTCCCCGAGGGAAACCAGAACAAGGCCGAATACGACGAGCGAGACCTCGTCCTTCGATCGACGCGCGGGTTTGGGAGCCCGGAAGCGTCGACGATCGACCTTACTTACGACAGGAACGGGAACCTCGTCACGACGCTCGACGCTGAGGACAGCGACAGGGACGGATTCCGCGAGACCACGACCTATACCTTCGACGGCTTCGATCGCCAGGTTCAGGTTCTCGACGCGCTTGGGAACCGTCGGACCCTCGATTTCGACCCGAATAGCAACCTCGTTCGGACACGCCAGTTTGGGCACCCTCCCGGCAATCCGACTGGTGCTGAGGTCCTCTACAGCGACGTGGTGTCCGACTTCGACGAGTTGAGTCGGGCTTACGCGACGCGCCAGGCGCTCTTCGTGGCCACGGGGTTCCTGCCGCAACGCCCCGTGACTCTGCTCGATAGCAACTCGGACGGGTTCCTAGAGACGTTTACGGAATACGACGAGCGAAACCAGACCGTCGCTGCCGTCAGCGACGACGGGGAAATCTGGCTTCGGAAGTTCGACGGCCTACGTCGAGCAATCGAGCACTTGGACCAGGCTGGGAACCGGACGATCCGCACCTACGACAAGCAATCCAAGCTCGTCGCGATCACGGAGATCGAACAGAACACAGTTGGGTTGCCTCCAGAGACCTTCGTGACTCGATTCCGTTACGACGAGTTGAACAGGCTCTCGGTCACCTTAGACAACGCGAACCAGGCCTCCTACCTCTTCTACGATAGTCGCGACAACGTGATCACCACAGCGGACCCGGAGGGGCCGTTGATAGTCGATCCCCAGTTCGGAACGACCAACGGCCCTGGGAACACTGCCCACCGGGCCTATGACGGTGCGGATCGCGTCGTGCGCGAGGTCTCCGACCTTCGCGTCGGCGGAACCGGCGCCGGAGCGCTGGATCGCTCGAACCCCTTCAACCCCGACGGGCAGATCGTTCTTCGCTACGAGTACGACCGCAACTCGCGTCTCCTCAGCGTCCGAGACGACAACGGGAACCAGACGAGCTACGGGTACGACGCGCTCAATCGGAAAATCTCCCAGACCAACGCCGACAGCACGCAGTACCTCTATGTGTTTGATCGGGACTCCAACCTTCGAACCGTCCAGGATCCCAACGGCTCGATCTCGACCAAGAGTTACGACGCAATCGAGCGCATGGTTCAGTGCTCGGTTACCCGAGCTGCCGGTGTTCTAGGCACGACGCTCGAGACCTTTTCTTACGACGGGATCGGGCGGATCGTCCAGTGCACCGACAACAACGGGGCGCAGACGGACGCCACGATCGAGCGGGTCTACAACAGCGTCAACTGGCTGGTCGAGGAGCGCCAGAACGGCCGAGTC
>JAESQQ010000920.1 GCA_016765095.1 Planctomycetota bacterium
CTGCGCAGGTGTGACCTCTCCCACCGGAGGTTCCGACCTAGTCGGTCCCGAGCCAGTCGGGTCTCCCTTCCTATCGGTCCCCCGCGACGATTGGGTCGCAGAGAACGAGTTCGCGTTCGCCTTCCGCGACGCCTACCCCGTCAGCCCCGGCCACACCTTGATCGTGACCCGTCGCGTGGTCCGGACCTGGTTTGAGGCCACGCGCGCGGAACAGGTCGCGATTTTGGAGCTCGTCGACCAGGTGAAGGCCGGGCTTGACGAGGAGCGCCAGCCAGACGGCTACAACGTCGGCTTCAACGCCGGCGAGGCTGCAGGGCAGACCGTCTTTCACCTGCACGTTCACGTGATTCCGCGCTATTCGGGGGACGTCCCGGATCCGCGCGGGGGAGTGCGCCTGGCTATTCCTGACAAGGGAAACTACCTCCGCGCGCGAAAGCCCTCCCTCACCCAAGGTGGACCTGAGGACCCGTTCCTCAATCACCTGCGGCCGCTCTTCCTCCAGGCGGACGAGATCGCGATCTTGGCTGCGTTCGCCCAGGAGAGCGGAATCCAACGATTGGACGGGCTCCTGGAGGCCGCGCTCGCGCGGGGTGCCACGGTGCGGATCCTGACTGGGGACTACCTCCACATTACGCAGGAGCGGGCGCTTCGGCGGCTCCTAGACCTGATGGAGGCGACTGCGGACGGTGAGGCCGACGACCCCTCCCGGCTTCCGGGTCGGTTCGAGGCTCGAGTTGTCGAGACGGCACGATTGCCCTTCCAGAGCCGCTCGTTCCACCCCAAGTGCTGGCGCTTTCGCGGACCCGGCTTCGGAACCGCGTTCGTCGGCAGCAGCAACCTCTCCGCCTCTGCCCTCACCCATGGGATCGAGTGGAATCTGCGACTTGAGCAGGGCGACCCCGGCGAGGCCTGGGAGGCGGTCGTCGAGGGCTTCGACTCCTGGTGGGGTCGTGCCCGCGTCCTTGACGAGGACTGGCTCGCCGGCTACCGAGAGCGGGCTCAACACTCCGATCCCTTGGCCCCGCTGCCCTTCGGCGAAGAGGACTTGGACCCGTCCTCCTTCGACGGACCGCTCGTCCCGCGTGCCCTCCAGGCCGAAGCCCTGATCGCGCTCGGTGAGACGCGTGCCGAGGGCAGGGAGCGAGCCCTCGTGGTCATGGCGACAGGCTTGGGCAAGACCTACCTCGCCGCCTTCGACGTCGCGGAGGTCTTGAAGGAGCGCCTGGCGGCAGGAGAGGGACCCCCCCGAGTGCTGTTCCTGGCCCACCAAGCTCAGATCCTGCGACAAGCTGCGAAGACGTTTCGGCGGGTCCTTCCCGAAGCTCGCTTCGGCTGGTTTCAGGGAGCGCAGGGTTCGCTGGCCGGAGACGTGGTGTTCGCTTCCGTGCAGAAGCTCACCCGCCCGAATCACCTCGTCCGCCTGCAGCCGGACGACTTCGACTACGTGGTGATCGACGAGGTGCACCACGCGTCGGCTCCCAGCTACCGGCGGATCATTGAGCACCTCCAGCCCCGCTTTCTGCTCGGGCTGACCGCGACCCCAGACCGCGCCGACGGGGCCGATCTGCTCGCTCTGTTCGACGACAACGAGGCCTATCGGGCGGACCTGGGGAGGGGGATCGACTGCGAGGAGCTCGTGCCCTTCGCATACCACGGGCTCAAGGACACGATCGACTACGCGCCGATTCCTTGGCGCAATCGACGGTTCGAGGTCGGCCAGCTCGTGGCGGCGGCGCAGACCCAGGAGCGCATGCGCCGGCTGTGGGAGGCCTGGGGAGAGCACCCCGGACAGAGGACGCTCGTCTTCTGCTGCTCAATCGCGCACGCGAACTTCGCGAGGGACTGGCTCCGCGAGGCCGGCGCACGGGTGGAAGCGGTTCACACCGGGCCCGGCGCGATCGATCGAGATCAGGGACTGGAGGAGCTGGGGGCAGGAACGCTCGACGCGCTCTGCACCGTGGACTTGTTCAACGAGGGCGTCGATCTCCCTTCGGTGGATCGGGTCGTGTTTCTCCGCCCGACAGAATCTCCCGTGATCTTCCTTCAGCAGCTTGGGCGAGGGTTGCGAACCGCCCCCGAGGCCAACAAAACGACGCTGACCGTGATCGACTTCGTGGGCAACCACCGCGTGTTCTTGGAGCGAGTGCGAACCCTACTCTCGCTTGCCGGACGCGCACCGTCGCTGAGGGACTTCGTCGAGAAGGGGGAACTGCCGGAGTTGCCCGCGGGCTGCTCGATCGAGATCGAATTCGAGGCGATCGATCTCTTGCGCACTCTCCTGCCAAGAGGCGATAGCAACGAACTCGTCCGCGTCTACCGAGAGCTGAGGGCAGGGCGCGAAGGGCGGCCGACGGCAGGCGAGCTCTACCGAATGGACCTCAATCCCCGCTCGCTGCGGAAGTCGGGCGGGTGGGTCGCGTTCCTGGCCGAGGAGGGCGACCTGACCCCGGCTCAGCGAGAGGTCTGGGCGCTCTGTGAAGAGTGGTTTAGGGAGCTCGAGACCACCAGCATGACGAAGTCGTTCAAGATGGTGACCCTCCAGGTCCTACTGGAACGTGGCGGTCTCTCTGGTGGGATCGCCCTGCAGGACTTGGCGGCTTGGAGCCAGCGGACTCTCCGACGTCAACCCGAACTCCTGGCGGATCTCGAGGGCGTCAAGGAACTCGCAAGTGTCGGCGACCGGCCGGAACGCTGGGCGGCCTACTGGAACAAGAACCCCGTCCGCGCGTGGTGTGCTGGTCGGTGGTTCCGACTCGAGGAAAATCGGCTCGTCTCTCGCTTTCCCGAGTTCACTGAGAGCCAGTGGGCTGCGCTGCGCGAGCTGACCTCCGAGCTGGTTGATCTACGGCTCGCGCAGTATCGGCGGCGCCTGCGTCAGGACGCACTTGGCGAGGCCTTCGAGGTCAAGGTGATCTCGAACAAGCGAGATCCAATCCTCAAACTGCCGAGTCGGAACAAGCACGCAGGCATTCCCGACGGCGAGACGGACGTTCGACTTCCAGACGGACAGGCATGGCGGTTTCGCTTCATGAAGATCGCCTGCAACGTGGCGCGTCCCGTGGGATCTCAGCGGAACGGGCTTCCTGACCTCCTCCGTGGGTGGTTTGGGCCCTCAGCGGGAAAGCCCGGCACCCAATTCCTGGTTCGCTTCAGTCCTTCCCCAGACGGGTGGTGGGCAGAGCCGATCGGCTCCCGCGCGGTGGAGTTGACTCGAGGCGAGATCCTGGCCTTCCCCTCCCTCGAGGCTGCGGCGGGTCACGGCTCTGCTCCGCCGCAGGGAGAGGTGATCGGGGAGCGGATCAGGCTCCCCGGTTCTCACGATCCCGAGCGCGACTTCGCAGTGCGAGTCTCTGGGGACTCCATGGACGGGGGCGCGGCGCCACTTCGGGACGGCGATTGGGCCGTTCTCCGCTGGCAGCGCCAAGCGCCTCTGGAGGCCGTGCTGGGAAAGGTGTCCCTTGTGGTGCGCGAAGACGGGAGCCACGTTCTCAAGAGGGTGATCAAGAGCGCGGGCAGCTTCGCGCTCCAATCAGACAACCCAGATCACGCTGAACTGCCTGCAGGCTCAGAGGACCGTCCTCTGGCGCTTCTGACCAGCGTCGTGACTCCTGAAAGTCTGGCGCCGGCAGTAGGAGCTCAATTCGGCCCGACTGTGTTGGAGGACGCTTTTGGCGTGCGCGACGTCCCCCCGAGGCGCATTGTCCGTGCGGGAGGTTTCCTCTTCCTGTTTGTGAACGATTCCCAACTTCTCCGTGGGCCGGATCGGCTTGAGCTTCGTGTCGAGGACCAAAGGCCAGGCGAGACCGCCTATGTGTTCACTGGAGCGGAGGGTGACGCCGACTGGCGCTATGCCGGCGTCGGGCGCTGGGACGGTCAACTCTGGGCGTTCCCAGCGCTAGACTTGCGGACCTGGAGGGGGTGGGCCGGAGGCAAGGGCGTCTCACGAACTGTCGGCCCAAAATGGACCGCCAAGGCCGAGCGCCTCGCGGACGAGATCGTCACGAGGGCGAAGCTTGCCCCCTGGCTTGAAGCGCGAGGCAAGCGTTGCCGCGTGGTCGGGAAGACGTCAGCGGGAGGCGTCCGGATCGACGGCGGCCCGGACGGTTTCAAGGAGAGGACCGTGACCCAGGCCGATCTAGCATTCCTCCTTCAGGCTCAGGCTACCGTCGCGGGCCACCTGGACGAGGTCGCTGTGAATCGCGTTCGATACCTTGAGGGGACACCGAAGAGTTCCACGCGCTGGATCGACACCGGGTGGGCTCTCGTCCTGGCAGGACTCTAGGTTGCCGACCTGGGTCCGAGCTCCGGTCTGTCTTTCGCCCCCCGACTTCTCAGTCCCCACCTCAGACTCCACTGAGGCCACGAGCGTCGTCGTCTGACGTCGTTAGAGTCCGCCATGCCAAACTCCCCCGCTCCGGGCCTCTATGAGGCGCTGATTACCCGTTCGCTCCGAGACGGCGTGTTGGCCGCCGGCTCGCACCTCGAGTCGGGTGAACGCGATCTCGATCCCGACACGGCGCCGATCTATCTCGCGCGATACCTCCATGACCGAGCGCTCCAGGCGCTCAAGGGGGTAGGCAAGACCGATCAGCTTCACCGCCAGATTGCGCTCGTGAACTCCCTCCTCGGGGTCCTCGGTGACGAGAACGAGCCCGTTGTCGACCAGCGCGACCATGTGGTCTCGCCCGGTCGGGTGCTCGAGTGGCTCGAGGCCAAGTCCGAGCGGGGCCTCTCGGCAGGGGGGCCGCCCAAGCGACCCGTGATCCCGCTCTCGACCAGTGAGTTGCTCGTCAACGGTCGCCACGACCTGAACGTGGCCTCAGAGGTCCGCCGTGAGCTGCAATCCGCAGATCGAGTGGACCTCCTCATTTCGTTCCTCAAGTTCAGCGGCGTGCGGATCCTCCAAGCTGAGCTGAGGGACTTCCTGAGGCGTCGGCCGGGTGGGCTGCGTGTGTTGACGACGGTCTACACGGGAGCGACTGAGCCGAGGGCCCTCGAGGCGCTCAAGGAGCTCGGAGCTGAGATCCGAGTCAGCTACGACACCCAACGAACCCGCCTGCACGCCAAGGCCTGGCTCTTCCAGCGCGACTCCGGCTACTCAACCGCTGTGGTTGGGTCGTCCAACCTCTCCGGCGCCGCGATCCTCGACGGGCTCGAGTGGAACGTTCGCCTCTCCAACGTGGACAACCGGGGGATCCTCACCAAGTTCCAGGCGACCTTCGACCAATACTGGGACGACTCCGAGTTTCGCGATTACGTAGAGGAGGAGTTCGCCGACGTCCACCGCGAAATCCGGCGAAGTCGAGTTGCGCCACTACTCACAAAGATCGAGGTCAGAGCACGACCACACCAGGTGGAGATCCTCGAGTCGCTTGACGCTGAGCGCGAGCGTGGGCACTGGCGCAACCTCGTCGTGGCGGCGACCGGGACAGGCAAGACGATCGTCGCGGCCTTGGACTACAGGCGCCTCCGCAAAGAGCACGGTCTCAACAGTCTGCTCTTCGTTGCTCACCGAGACCGAATCCTGGATCAATCCCTGACCACCTTTCAGATCGTCCTCCAAGACGGTGGGTTCGGAGAGAGGCTTGGGTCAGGTGAGACGCCCCGCGCAGGTCAGCACGTGTTTGCGAGCATTCAGTCTCTTCACGCTGACCGGCTGGCGAAAGTGCCGCCAGAGGCGTTTGACGTGGTCATTGTCGACGAGTTCCACCACGCAGCGGCGAGGACCTACACCCGGCTCCTTGAGCACCTCAAGCCAAAGGTTCTCCTTGGCTTGACTGCGACTCCCGAGCGGACAGACGGCGCGAGCATATTGGGCTGGTTCGAGGGCCGGATCGCCGCAGAGCTACGCCTTTGGACGGCGATTGACCAAGGCCTTCTCTGCCCCTTTCAGTACTTCGGCGTCAACGACCAGACCGACCTCTCGACCGTGAACTGGCGCAACGGCCGCTACGACGTGAAGGAACTCGAGAACGTCTACACGAGCACTCGAGCCTGGGTCATGCGCGTCTTGCAGGAGGTGAACGCGAAGATCACCGACCCCCACAGCATGAGGGCGATCGGCTTCTGTGTGAGCATTGCCCACGCCATCTACATGGCCGAGCAGTTCGCTCTGGCTGGCATTCCGGCGCTCGCCGTGAGCTCTAGGACCACCAAGCACGACCGCAAGAGCGCAATCGACCAGCTGGAGTCAGGCAAGGTGAATGTCCTGTTCACCGTCGACCTGTTCAACGAGGGAGTCGATATCCCGACGGTCGACACCGTCTTGTTCCTCCGTCCGACCGAGAGCGCCACGATCTTCCTCCAGCAGCTCGGGCGTGGCCTGCGCCTCCATGAGAGCAAGTCCTGTCTCACGGTGCTCGACTTCGTGGGCGGAGCCCACCGGTCGTTTCGCTTCGATCGCAAGTTTCGGGCTCTCCTGGGTGGGACACGGAGGAGTGTGGAGCGGGCGATTGAGGAGGGCTTCCCCCGATTGCCGGCTGGGTGTGCACTTCAGCTCGACGAGCACGCTCGCAAGGCCGTGCTCGCGAACATTCGGCAGGCTCTCAAGCTGGGTTACCGCGCGTTGCTCGAGGATCTGCGCGGCATTGGCCGCGACGTGACTCTTGCGGAGTTCCTTGAGGAGGCGGGGATTCAGCTCGACGAGATCTACGCCCGCCGAGGGCACTCCTGGTCCCGACTCCGCAGGGAGGCGGGTCTGAACGTGGCCCCCGAGGGACCCGGCGAAGAAGCCCTGGCGAAGGGGCTTGCTAGGCTTACGCACGTCGACGACCCGCTGAGACTTCGCGTCTGGTCCGATTGGGTGGGAGCTCCTGAGCCTCCCGAGGTCGGCCTCGAAGGCACACAGGAGCGACGTCTTCAGCTGATGCTAATGGTCGCGCTTGGTTTCCAGAGAAGGCCCGTCGCCGAGCTCGCAGGTTTCCTGAAGGACCTCTGGGACCACCCAGCGATCAAGGCCGAACTCATTGAGCTCCTCGAGATCCTCGAGGATCGCCTCCGGCAGCGCTCCTTTCCCTTCGAGGTCTCAGACGTCCCTTTGCGCGTGCACGCGACCTACGCCCGAGACGAAATCATGGCCGCGTTCGGTGTCGTGACCCCCAAAGGGAAGGTCCTCGGGCTTCAGCAGGGTGTCTACAATCACAAGCCCACGCAGAGCGATCTGTTCCTGATCACGCTCGAGAAGTCGGAGAGGGAGTACAGCCCGACGACGCTCTACAACGACTACCCGATCTCACCCTCGTTGTTTCACTGGGAGTCCCAGGGCGCCACTCGCGAGCAATCGAAGATGGGGCAGCGGTACATCAACCATGTCCAACTCGGTGGGCGGATCCTGCTCTTCGTTCGCTCGTCAAAGAAAGACGATCGAGGCGAGACTCGTCCGTACGTGTTTCTGGGGAGTGCCCACTGCCAGAGCCACTCCGGGGAGTGTCCGATTCAGTTTGTCTGGCGGCTGGATCGGCCCATGCCGGCCCGGCTGTTTGACGAGACGAAGATCGCCGCAGGCTGACGGCGGCGAGCGTTGGTCGAGTCGGAGGTTCAGGCTGCGCTGACGATCCCAGCCAAGAACAAAGCGCCGTTACGACTTCGGCGCTTATCACGTTGGAGATAAGGGGACTCGAACCCCTGACCTCCCGGCAAGTGGCAGTCGTAGCCGAATCGGCGGCGCTCACCAGGACGCACTTCCTCGGACGCTTACATAGGCGAGCCAGCCGGGGCCTCAGCTTCTCCGGAGTCGCTGGACGCTAGCGACCAACAACCTCGGACCCAAAGCGCTTCATACCTGCGCGATCCGTCAGGGTGAAGTCGGCTACGCCGCCTGCACGGGCACATTCGATTCCGGGAAGTTTGTCCCGAGTGGGGAATTCTAATTGTCGTCGGTGGGGATTTCCAATTGATGCCAAGCACACGGGTGGCGTGGAGTAGCGGGGTGAAGCTGTTTTTCGCCTGGTATCAGCCCGTCAGCCGAGAGGAGCCGGGTCGGTTGACCTCAATCTGGGGCTAGCGTCCTCAAGGTCGCCTAGTAAGACTCGACTACCGATGGAGATCAAGGGAGGAAGAGGGTGACCAAGAAGAAGACCGCTAAGAAGAAGACCGCTAAGAAGAAGACCGCTAAGAAGAAGACCGCTAAGAAGAAGACCGCTAAGAAGAAGACCGCTAAGAAGAAG
>JAESQQ010000921.1 GCA_016765095.1 Planctomycetota bacterium
ACCAACCATGACTGTTCGCTGCGCCCCGCCCGCCGCAACATCTACCGCAAGCTGCGCGGCGTGTCCCGGGTCGACGTCCTGGGACAAACCGCGCCGGAGCCACTGGAGCTGATTCGACTCGTGCCCGGGCAGCCCGCCCTGCGCAGGCTCTTGGTCCAAGAGGAGATCCAGGTCAGGGGCGAGAGCTACCTCCGCGACCCTGCCGAGGGAGGCCTCGGCTGGAGCCTGCGGCAGCTGACCCTCGCCGAGAGGGCCTCCCCCGCAGAGCTGAGCGTGGACCTCGAGCGCGGTCGCCGCGGGCGACTCGTGCTCGACCTCGCCCTCGCTCAGCCAGGCGGAGCGGTCGTCGCAGTCGACCTCGTCCCGATTCGCGAGTTCGTCACGCCGCCCGCGAGCCGGGGCTGGCCGACGGGGACTCGCCACCTCTACCACCTCAGAGGCGAAGGCCGGGGAAGCGTTGACCTCGAGACCAGCCGCACGCTCCCCGGCGCCACCTGGCGAATCTCCTTTCCCCTCCGTGGCGACTTGCCGTCTGGGACCTACGTGCTGCGAGTTCGCCCCCAGGGCTCCTCGAGCCGAGTGTGGGTCGGCGCCCGAGCCGCGCTCGAGGGACTCCTCGAGCCGGGCCAGCCCTGGCGAGTGCGGATCCCGCCCGGCTCCAAGAGCGTGCTCGTCGAAGCAGGCTCCTCTTCGCAGGGCCCGAGCGCGCTCGGGATCATGGCGGACGGCAGTCGTCGCCCCCTCCAGCTCGGCCAAGCGACCGCGGTTTCGTCAAGCTGGCTGGGCCTAGAGCTCGCCGCGGGGAGCACCCCGCTCGCGGGGTGGGTCGTCACGGCGACGGGCGCCACAGGCCCCCGGCACCTCCCCCGGGCCGAGCTGCGCCTCGTCGCGGAGCACCTCCCGCTAGAGGTCACGCTTCCCCCCGCCCGCCGAGCCGCGAAGCTCCGGGCCCGGCTCTACTGGAGCGGTCTCACGACGCCACCTCGCGAGGGGCTTGCGCTCGAGATCACCGGGCCCGAAGGCGTCGCGCGTCAGCCCCTCGAGCCTGTGTTCGAGCTCAGGAGCGAGCTCCTGCCCAAGTCAAGCGCGGGGGCCGTGTGGGCCTCGCGGTCGATCTCGATCACGGGTCTCTCGAGCGCGAGCACGAGCGTCCGAGTCGTCGGCCCCGCCTCGCTAAGCGCGACCCTCGAGGAGCGAGTCGCGCCCCCCGAGTCGATCGTGCACGTGTTCCATGGCGTCCGAGACGGAGGCGCCCAGCGCCCAGCCAAGCCGCTCTTGCGGGCCTACCGCCGTCACGGTCGCTTTCGACGCCTCTCGCCCACACGCGGCGGCGGCCGGGAGGTGTTCCTCCGCAGCCCAGTCGCCTTGGCGCCCGCGCTCGTCGCGCCAACGCTCCAGCCTCTCCTGACCTCCAAGAGCGAGTCGATCGTCCTCCGCGGCGTCGAGGACCTCGTGGAGTTGACGCGCCTCGTCGAAGCCGAGACCCCCATGGCTCCGGTCCCGGTCCGGCGTCGGGTCCTGCCCGGGCGCACCCTAGAGCTCGAGCTGGCGGACCCCCAGTTCCCGAACGCGGCCTCGACAGACCTCCGGCTCTACTATCGCGGGGTCCAACCCAACCCCGACCCGCCTTGGATCAAAGCCTGGATTGACGGCGAACGGGTCCTCCGCGAGCGCGCAATCGGCGGCCAGGGTCTCCTGCGGGCCCCAGACGTCCCGACGGGACGCAGCCAGCTCGTGGTCCGCGTCGAGGGCTCACTGGCTGGGGGCAAGCTCTACGTCGCGACCCTAGCCGTCCCCGCCGTCGGTGACTTGAGGCAGTTCAAGGCCTGGGCCCCAGGCCTTGGCACAAAGGAGCTGCGCTTTCGCGCCCCAGCGGCCCCAGGGCATCAGCTGCTGCTCGAGGTCTACGGAAAGCGCCCAGCGGGCGAGGCCTGGACCGCCTGGGACTTGCGGATCCGATCCGCGCAGAGCCAAGTGCAGGTGGAGCGCCACTACACGGCGGGGCTCCTCTCGAGCCAAGGGCCCCTGATCGAGCAAGACGGCCAACGGGTCTGGCTTCGAATCAGGGTGCTCTGGGAGAACCGCGACGCAGCGAGGGCTCCCCTCGAAGGCAGCCTGCGCGGTCGTATCCTCCCCCAGGATCGAGTTCGCGCCCTTCACCTCTGGGAGGAGAAAGAATGAGGGTCCGCACCTACGCGTTCGCGCTCTGCATGCTCGTCCTCTCCCCAGCCTGGGCGGACCCCCAAGTGCCCGAGGGCTTTGGCCAACGGGAGCACACACTTGGACCGGCTTGGGTCTACACCCCGGGTCGCGAGTTGGTTCGGCTCAGCGAGTCCCAATCCAGGCTCTCGGCTAACTCTTGGCTCTTGGCCAAGCTGAGTCCCTACGAAGGGCTGACCCTCCTTGGGGGTCGGGGAAAGGTCGAGGTCTACCAGCTTCGAGTCGTCGGCGCACAGAGCGGTCCGTCCGACCAAGAGACGCTCCCCCCCCTGGGGCTCGCCTTGCTCGGCTCCCAGCTCGCGACTCGGCACCTCGCGGGAGGTCGAGAGGGCCTCCGGATCGAGGTCGGCCTTCGCCCCAGCGCCGGCTGGATCGGAGTCCGCGCACGCGAAGCCTGCCAGGTCCGCCTGGTCGGGCTCCGACCCGAGCCCGTCCCTGAGAGCTGGGAGCGCTGGACGCGCAGGATCCGGGCCGCCAGCGACCCGCAGGACCCTTGGCCCGCGCGCCTCGCCAATCCTCACTCCGTCCTCCTCGGACATGGAGTCGAGGAGTTCATGAGCGCCCAACAGGTCATGCTGCCTTGGGCTCCCAGCGAGGACGACGCCGCTGCGCGCTCGGTGCGGGTCGGGGCCCTCCTCCTCGGCAGCCTCACGGTCCGGCCCCTCGTGGGCGGCCACTTTCACACCCAACCCTGGCCGAAGCCCGAGACGCCGACCTTCCTGGAGCGCTTTGGGAAGCGAGGGCGGCGGGCCTACGCCCTCGCGGACACCCCCCAAGAGCGGACCGTGACGGGCCCGGCCGTCGTTCGACTTTGGATCCGAGGCACTTGGTCCCACCAGGACGCAACCGAGGACCACACGCTTCGGCTCCGAATCACGCTCGACGGGCGCGACCGCTTCGAGCAGCTGATCCCTCAAGTCGACCTCGGCGCCTCGACGACGCTGCGGGAGGACGCCGCGACGAGCGCGGCGCTCGCCGCGCGCAACCTCAAGCAAGTCCTGCTCTCGACCCCCCAGGAGGTCCGGGTCACGATTCCGCCCGGGGACCACGAGCTGAGCGTGGCTCCGATCACCTCCAACACCTGGCTCGCGGTCGAGAGCGCCACGCGGATCGAGCAGCTCGAACAGCCTAGGGCGCTCAGCTACCTGGACGTGCCCCTCGGTGAGGGCGAGCGGAGCCGTGTCCTAATGGCTCTCGTCCACGACCTGCTCGGCGAGCCGGTCGCGGCCGCCGCCGCCTTGCGGGCCCTCCTCAAGGGCCAGGCTCCCCGCGTCCGAGTGTGGGCCGCGCTGCGCCTTCTGAAGCTCGGTCGCGAAGCGGGCCTCCCCGAAGGGCTTGATCGAGCCCGCCAGCTCCTTGAGGAGAGCCTGAAGGCTCCCAAGCCCCTCCCCCGGCTCCTCGCCCCCGCGCTGAAGGAGCTCGTCGCCGACGCGATCGCGACCAAGCGCGCGATCCCTCCCGCTTGGATCGAGGCTCTCCTCAAGGCCCCGCTGCTGACCCCAACGGACCTCGCCCTGGCGCACGCTGCGCTGGCTGCCTCGCCCGGGATCGCGGGCCAGCGTGTGTTCGCTCTGCCCTCATTGGTGGGGGAAGGCGGCCAGCTCCGCCGGCTCTTCGTGGCGACGGCAGCTCAGCGAACCCACCACGGACGCTTCGCCCTCTTGCCTCGACTCGGAGGTGGACTGCCCTCGCGTCGCTTCGTCCAGCCCCTCGAGATCGCCCCTGGGGGACCCGAGACCTCTCCGAGCGTCGCGTGGGACTGGAAGTCAGCCCTCGGCAAGACGGGGCGAGCCTACCTCCGAATCCAGCCGCCGACGACCGAGTTGATCCTCAACGGGGACGGCCCCCTCGAGCTGTTGGCGGTCGACGCCGAGCGCCCGGCGGAGTGGGTGATCGAGCGTGGTCAGCGGACGTTGACTCCCGGGGCCTTGCCCTCCTCACGCCCGCTCCTGCTCGACCTCCCGGCGGGAAAGATCCGCCTGCGGGGCGAGCCCAACACGGCGCCGCTCCTCGCGGCAGGCGGGTTTCGCCCGACCGACGGTGAGTGGTGTCGGGTCCTGGACCTCGAGCCCCTGCCCCGCTCGCTCCGGCGGGAGGAGCCCGACGCGCGCTATCAACTCAGCTCGAGCACTTGGCCTGGGGTCGCGCGGCTGCGGATCGGGGTCTCGCGCGCGGACCCGGGCGCGTTTGTCGACCAGCTCTTCGAGCTAGCGGTCGAGGGGCGCGCAGAGCCGCTCCGATTCCGGTTCGTGTTAATCCCGGCCCCCGGCTCGGTGACCCGGACCTCCGTTGGGCAAGCGAGCTTCGTCGTTCCCCCAGGGTCGGCGCGGGTCTTGCTCACGGCGCCGGGACGCCCCAAGGGCCTGGAGCTCTTCGCCTCCCTCGACGAACAGGTCTATCGACGCCCGGCCCTCGAGACGACTCAGCGGCGAGCGCGCTGGCTCCCACCCCCCGAACTCCTCGAGCTCCTCGAAGGACCCCTCGACTACAGAGACCACTCGAAGCTGCGTCAAATCACGCTCCGAATCGAGCGCCTGCCAGGGAGCAGGGTGGACGAGCGGATCGCGTTGCTCGAGCGGCGAGTTCGCATCCTGGTCAAGCTCGACGACCTGAGCGCGGCGCGTCGGGACCTGCTCGCCGCCCTTGAGTCGTTGCGAACGCTGGCTCGCTCCGAGCGCCGCGACGAAGCGCGCCTGCGACTGAACCTCGCGGCGGCGACCTTGGCATGGGAGACGGGGAGTAGGCTCCGCCTGCGCTATCACCTCGGCGAGCTGGAGAGCGCCGCAGGCGAGACGCTCGATCTCCTCCGGGCTGCGCTCGCGGAGGCCATCGGCAGCCCGCGCGAAGCGCGCGCCTATCTGGAGCGCGCCGCGCTCCAGCGCGGCGAGCGGCCTCCTACAGACCTCGAGCACGTCGTCGCCGCCGGCCTCGGG
>JAESQQ010000922.1 GCA_016765095.1 Planctomycetota bacterium
ACGCGGCGCCCGCCGAGGCAGCCGGCGCCCCTGTCCCGCAGCCCACGGGCTCGCCGTCCGAGCATCGGGTGGCCCGGGGAACCAAGCGCCTCAGGCGGAAGCGCTGGAAGCGGCGGCTGTCTGCGCTCTCCTTCGGAGTCTTGCTCTGCCTGGCGCTGACCGAGTGCAGCGTTCGGTTGGTCTGGACGCGAATCGTGAAGAAGTGGGAGAAGCCGCTGATCGCGGGGAGCTCCGCTTCGCTGGGGCGAGCTCTGATCGAGGAGAGCTTGCGGGGGCCGGGTGACAGCCTTCGCATCGCGGGCGCCTTCGACCCGCTCTATCGCTGGGATCCGCTCGAGAATCTGCGCCACAAGGAGAACGTCACGATCGAGGCCCGGCCGCTGCAAGGGACGCCGGTCACGTTCCGAGTCACGACCGACGAGCACGGTCTGCGGGGGCCCCAAGCACCCGCTGCGTCTGGCGCGCTCAAGGTGCTTTGCTTGGGTGACTCCATGACCTTTGGGCAAGGAGTCAACGACGACGAGAGCTACCCGAGCCAGCTCCAGATCGCGCTCAGCAAGTCGCTCGGGCGCCCGGTTCGGGTGTTCAACGCCGGCGTGATCAGCCACGGGCAGCGAGAGCAGATCTCTGTCGCGAAACGCCTCGTTCCGATCCTTGAGCCGGACCTGGTTCTAATCCAGTTCACGATCGCCAACGACGTGATGGACGATCAGCGTTGGCAAGACGCTCCGAACGCCAAGGGCGAGCTCGCCCGGCGACCCAATCCCTGCGGGAACCTCAATCACCACCTCGCGCTGACCAATCCCCTCGCGCGTTGGAGCCGTGCCTATCGGCTCGGGGTCTGGCGCTGGGGCCGACACGTGATTCGCTATCGCTACATGGTCGAGGACGACAACATTGAGCTCGCCGCGCGCCAGACCCTCGAGCTGCGCGAGGTGTGCCGAGACGCTAGCGGCAAGGCGATCCCGACAGGGATCCTGCTCGCGCCCTCGGTGCTCCAAGTCGAGGGGGGCTTGGCGGAGACGCTCTTGAGGACGATTCGAATCAACGAGGGAATCGCGGCGCGCATGAAGGCCGCAGAGGTTCCTTGCCTGGATCTGCTCGGGGGGCTCCAAGCGGCGAACAGCGCGGGCGAGAGCCTGTTCATTCCGGTCGACCGCCACTGGAACGCGGCCGGGAATCGCGTGGTCGGCGTCGAGGCCGCGCGCTTTTGCCAAGAGCAGTTGGTCCCTAAGTGAGAGACGCCGCGTGATCAAGGTGATCATTCAGATTCCCTGCTGGAACGAGGAGGCCTCCCTCCCCGCCACTTACGCGGCCCTCCCTCGTGAGCTCCCCGGTGTCGACGTGGTCGAGACGCTCGTGATCGACGACGGGAGCGACGACCGAACGGTGGAGGTCGCTCGCGAGCTGGGCGTGACCCACATTGTTCGTCTCGTGACGCACCAGGGTCTGGCGCGCGGGTTCCAGCGCGGAATCCTGGCCTGCCTAGAGCGCGGCGCAGACGTGATCGTGAACACCGACGCTGACAATCAGTACTGCGCAGACGACATTCCGAAGCTAGTCGCTCCGATCTTGGCAGGCGAGGCCGAGGTCGTGGTCGGAGATCGCGACGTGCCGAATCTGGCCCACTTCTCCTGGCTCAAGAAGAAGCTCCACGGCGTCGGGAGCTACGTCGTTCGCGTCGCGTCGGGGACCTCGGTTCCTGACGCCCCGAGCGGCTTTCGCGCGTTCTCCCGCCGAGCTGCGCTCCAGCTCTCGGTCCACTCGGACTACACCTACACCCACGAGACATTGATTCAGGCCGGCCAGAAGAACCTAGCCGTGGTCTCGGTCCCGATCCGGGTCAACCCGGTCACGCGAGCCTCGCGGCTGTTCAAGAGCATACGTCGCTACGTGACGCGCTCCGCGAACACGATCGTGCGGATCTATCTCCTCTACAACGCGTTTCGGGTCTTGCTCCGGCTCGCGGGGATCTCGCTCGCGCTCTCGATCCTCGCGCTCGCGACGCACGTCTCACTCCCCCACCTGTGGCCAGAGGTCCAGCGGCCAGGCACGCTCCTGCTTTGGATCGGCGGAGCCTTTGGGTTCGCCGCGGGCCAACTCCTCCTGGGCGCGGTCCTCGCAGACCTGCTCGCGGTCAATCGTCGCCTCCAGGAGGAGACCCTGGCTCACCTCCGCGCTCTCCGCTTTGGTGGGGGCGGCGCCCTCGAGGTTCCAGGCCAAGCGGAGGAGCCGAGCGCGCCGAGCGAGGAGCCGAGCGCACCGAGCAAGGAGCCAGACTCCGGCTCGGATCAGTAGCGAGGCCAGCGCGGTCGCGGCGAGGGCGCCACGAGTCCTCCTCGGCGGGTAGGGTCTCTCGCTCGTGAGCGACTCGCCTCCACCTGCCGCCGAAACCGACGACCCCCCCACCTCCGCCGAGGAGGGGAGTCCACTTGCGGCGACCCCTGCTGCGATCGCCAACGATTCGCCCCTAGAACCGTCCTCGGATCAGGGCAGCCCCGGGCCTCGCAAGCGCCCCCTGCGGCGCCGGATCCGCAAGTGCTTGGCGAAGATCGGGATCTGGCTCCTGCGCTGGACTTTCCCGCCGGTCTACGTGGCCTACATGTGGTTCGTCTACCTCACGAGCAAGGTCGAATACGTCGACACGGACCTCCTCTGGCTCCTGCGTGAGCGCTACGGCGCCATGGTCGGAATCCTCTGGCACCAAGAAGTGTTCACCGTCGCCTACTCCTTTCGTCGCTTCGAGGGGCACACCCTCGCGAGCCAGAGCGACCTCGGAACCTTGGTCGCGGCGTTGCTCAAGTTGAACGGGTTCGTGGTGTTTCGCGGGGGCTCGAGCAGCTCGAAGAAACGACGCGGCAGGGTGCTTCCCGACCTGATCCGTCACATGGAAGAAGTCCCTGGCGTCGCCTATGGGATCACCTGTGACGGCTCCAACGGTCCGATTTATGAGGTGAAGCGGGGCTCGGTCTCGATCGCCCACGCTTGCCACAAGCCGATGATGGTCGCGCGGACGTGGGCCAAGCGTCGAATCCGCGTCGGGAGCTGGGATCGGGCCTACGTCCCGTTGCCCTTCAATCACATTGTGCAGTGCTTCGTAGGTCCCTACTTCACGCCGATCGACGCCAGCAAGGAGGAGCTGGAGACCTTTCGTCTCGCGCTCGAGAACGAGCTGCTCGAGTTGACGAACTGGGTCCACGACTACCTTGGCGAGGTCGCTCCACCCGAGGGTCGGCCTGACTTCCCGCCCGGCTGGCAGCCGACCTGGACGCCGGGCAAACTGCCGCGCTATGCCTTCGATCCACCCGAGGGGCACCCGGCGGCCGACCAGACCCAGGGGGAGCCCCGCAAGGCGCGCCCGCGACGCCGCCAGGCGCGAGCCGTGGCTCGCTCAATGGGGAACTGGCCGAGCCGGGGCACCGGTCCGCTTCCGCCGACCGAGCGATCTGAGCCTCCGCCCGAGTGAGTTAACGCGCCGCCTTGAGGATCTCGATCTGCTTGGCGTTGACCGCGCGAGCCTGCAGCTTGGGGACGTCGGTCTGCTCGGATTGGAGGCAATGGCGACCGACTTGGACGACGAGGCCGTAGCTCATGACGACGGCCTCGTCCTGCTCAAGGCGTTGGGTGTAGACGAACCCTTGCCCCTCAGGGACGCCTGGGCAGGGCGCGAACGTGAGCGAAGCGCTCGTGATGCCTTTGATCGAGAGGAGGAGCTGCTCGCGCTTGCCCATGACCCCGCGCTGGAACTTCACCATTCGCAGGGCGGCAGCCTCGCTCCGGTAGCCGTACACGATCGAGTTGCAAAACCCAGTGCCCGTGCGACCCCTCGCCAACAGCCCCCAGGCCTTGAGGAGGGCCTCTCCGACGGGCGCCGGCCCGACGCCGCCGACCGAGGCGAAGGCCGAGCGGAGCATTTCTCCGGAGACGGGGAGGACTTCGAGGCTGAACGTGCCTTGATCGAACAGCGCGACCAGATCGTGCGCGAGCTTCTCGACCCCGAGGAGGCGAGTCGGGCGTTGGTAGGGCCGCTCGGGCCCCTGGTCGATCGCGCGACCAATGTCTTTGACGGACGAAGAGAATTTGCCCAGAGCCTGGAGGGCGAGCGCTCGTCCTGCGAGCGCGACTTGGTCGTCGGGGTCGAGCTTGAGCGCGCGGTCGAAGTCCTCCTTGGCTCCGGCGTAGTCCTCTTGTCGCGACTTGGTGACTCCTCGCTCGGCGTAGCCGACCGGCTTGTTGGGTTGGAGCTGGATCACGCGGTCGAAGTCCGCGAGGGCCTTTGTGAACTCATTGAGCTCTCGGCGGGCGATCCCGCGATTCGTCCACGCCTTGACGTAGGTCGGCTGGCTGAGGAGGGCGGCGGAGTAGTCCTCGATCGCGGCGCGGCGATCGCCGGTCTGGTGCCGATTCCAGCCTCGGTCGTTGAGGGCCTGCGCGTGGCAGGTTCGAGTTCGATCGCTCGTGAGTAGGCTTGGATCGCGCGATCGCGGTCCAGGCTTAGCTCCAAGGCCACTCCGCGCCGCATCCACTCCTCGGCGCTGAGCGGGTCTCGAGAGCCCGTTGGCGAGGCGAGGGGGCTCGGCGTGGCTGGCAGGGAGGGTGCGGGACTCGACGCAGACTCCTGAGGTGCCGCTGCGAGCGTCTGCTCGGGTGTGGTGGCGGGGGAGGAGCCGATCGCGAGGGCCAATGTGAGCGCCAGGGCACCGAGCGCGCCCGCCAGCACCACGAGCGGGCCACGACCGAGCTCCCTGCCCGGGGGCGACTCCTCCCAGTCGAGGAGGGCCTGATTGAGCTCGCCCGCGCTCGCGAACCGATCGGCGGGCTCCTTCGCGAGGCAGCGGAGGCAGATCGCGTCCAGCTTGCGATCGACTCCTGCCGGTTCTGGGGTCTGGTTTCGGGTCGCGATCAGGAGCTCGACCAGCGTCTCGCCTTGGATCGGGGCCTCGCCCGTCAGACAGGCGTAGAGGGTCGCCCCGAGCCCGTAGACGTCAGTCGCAGGGCCGATCCGATCCGACTCCCCCGCTGCCTGTTCGGGGGACCAAAAGCCCGGGGTCCCATACATTTTCCCCGTCTTGGAGAGGCTCTCGAGGGATTCGCTGGAGGTGAACTTGACGAGCCCGAAGTCGGTCAGGCGAGGTTCCCCTTGGGTGTCGATCAAGACGTTCTCGGGCTTCAAGTCGCGGTGCACGACGCCTTCTCGGTTGGCGTAGTCGATCGCCTCCGCGAGCTTGCGCACGTGGCTGACAGCGAGGTCGGGGTCGAGGCGAGTCTCGCGATCGAGCTGCGCCTGGAGCGACTCGCCCTCGACCAAGTCGAGGACGAGGTAGGGGTAGCCTCCCGCCTCTCCAGCGTCGTGAGCGGCGACGAGGTAGCGGTGTCGGAGGAGCATTAGCGAGCGCACTTCGCGGAGAAAACGGGTGCGCTTGGCGTGGTCGTTGATCTGGAGGAGCTTGAGCGCCACGGTCCGGTTGGCGCGTGGGTCGTGCGCCCGATACACGATCGCCATCCCGCCCCGGGCCAGCTCGCCAATGATCTCGTAGGGGCCAATCTGCACCCCGCCAGTCTAGCGAGCAGGCCAGCGCCGCTCTCCGAGCCGACGCGACCCCCTGAAGACGGGGTCGAATCGATCCCTGCGACCGTTGTCGGTTCCTCGCCTAAGCCCTATGATTCCGGGCCTTTGAGGCTCCCTAGCCCCCCCACTGAGCCGCCGTGAAGACCCTAGTCCTCGGGACCCAGAACAAGCACAAGCTGACGGAGATCCGCGAGATCCTCCTCGACGTGCCCTTGCGCCTAAACGGCCTCCCGGTCGGGACCCCCGAAGCGCCCGAGGATCAGCCGACTCTTGAGGGGAACGCGGTTCAGAAGGCCGTGGCCTATGCCGGGCACGTCAAGACCTGGGTCCTCGCCGACGACACGGGCCTCGAAGTCGACGCCCTCGAGGGCCGCCCGGGCGTCCACTCGGCTCGCTACGCCGGCGAGGACTGCAGCGACGCCGACAACCGCGCCTTGCTCCTCAAGGAGCTCGAGGGCGTCCCCGCCACCCGCCGCAAGGCACGATTTCGCTGCGTGGTCGCGCTCTGCAACCCCGCGGGCGAGGTCCTCGCGACCGCCGAGGGCGTCTGCGAAGGCATGATCCTCGAGGAGGCGCGCGGCGAGGGGGGGTTCGGCTACGACCGGATCTTTCGGGCCGATTCGATCGGGAAGACCCTGGCCGAAATCACGCCGGACGAGAAGAATCGCCTTAGTCACCGCGGAGCTGCGTTGAAGGCGCTCAAACCACGCCTTCTCGAGCTCCTGTAGGAATCACAATGGACCAGGAACGCATTCGCAACTTCTCGATCATCGCGCACATTGATCACGGCAAGTCGACCTTGGCCGATCGAATGCTCGAGATCACGGGGGTCGTCTCCAAGCGCGAGGCTCGGGAGCAGATCCTCGACGGCATGGACCTTGAGCGGGAGCGCGGGATCACGATCAAGGCCGTGGGGGTCACGCTGCCCTGGACCAAGGACGGCGTCGAGTATCAGCTCAACCTGATCGACACGCCCGGCCACGTCGACTTCAGCTACGAGGTCTCGCGGAGCCTCGCAGCCTGCGAGGGGGCGATCCTGCTCGTCGACTCGACCCAAGGCGTCGAAGCCCAGACCGTCGCCAACTGCTACCTCGCCGTCGAGGGGGACCTCGAGATCATCCCGGTCCTCAACAAGGTCGATCTCCAGACGTCCATGCCGGACGACGTGGCCGAGGAGATCGAGAACAGCCTCGGGCTCGACGCGACGGACGCTCCCCACGTCTCGGGCAAGACCGGCCAGGGGGTCAAGGAACTCCTCGATCGGATCGTGGACCAGGTCCCCGCCCCGACGGGCGATCGCAACGCTCCGCTGCGGGCGCTCGTGATCGACGCGATCTACGACGACTACCGCGGAATCGTGGTCCACATCCGGGTGGTCGACGGCGTGCTGGAGGCCAAGAAGAAGATCATGCTGATGAGCTCCAAGTCGACCTACGATATAAACGAGGTCGGGATCTTTCAGCCCAAGGAGACTTCGACAGGCAAGCTCGAAGCAGGCGAGGTCGGCTATTTTTGGGGCGCGATCAAGACCCTCGACGACATTCACATTGGCGAGACTGTGACCTACGCGAAGGACGCGGGGGAGGTCGCGGCCGTGGCCTTGCCGGGCTACGCAGAAGTCCAGCCGATGGTCTACGCCGGGATCTACCCGAGCTTCAACGCGGACCTCCCGGTTCTTCGCAAGGCGCTCGACAAGCTGCGTCTCAACGACGCCAGCTTCACCTATGAGTCCGAGAAGTCGGAGGCGCTCGGGTTCGGGTTCCGCTGTGGGTTCCTTGGACTGCTCCACATGGACGTCGTCCAGGAGCGGATCGAGCGTGAATCCAACGTTCAAATGATCCAGACCGCGCCGAGCGTGAAGTACGAGGTCCTCAAGAACGACGGCGAGACGATCGTGATCAACTCGCCGACTCTGCTCCCGGACCCGAACTTCATTGACGAGATCCGCGAGCCCATGGTCCGCGCCTCGGTCGTGACCCCCCCCGAGTATCTGGGCCTGATCATGACCTTCAACGAAGAGAAGCGCGGGAGCTACGTCCGCCAAGAGCACATTGGTCAGAACCGCGTGATCCTGGTCTACGACCTGCCGCTGGCCGAGATCGTGTTCGACTACTACGACAAGTTGAAGTCCGGCACGCGGGGCTACGCGACGCTCAGCTACGACGTCCTGGGCTACTACGCGGCCGACTTGATTCGCCTGAACGTGCTCGTCAACGGGGTCGAAGTCGACGCGCTCTCCGCGATCTGCCACCGGAGTGTGGCCGAGGTTCGTGGGCGCGATCTCTGCCAGCGCCTCCGCAAGGAGATTCCGCGCCACATGTTCGACGTCCCAATCCAGGCTGCGATCGGGGGCCGCGTCGTGGCGCGCGAGACGGTCAAAGCGCTCCGCAAGGACGTGACGGCGAAGTGCTACGGTGGTGACATTACGCGCAAGCGAAAGCTGCTTGATAAGCAGAAGGAGGGCAAGAAGCGGATGAAGCACGTTGGGAACGTGGAGATTCCGCAGAAGGCCTTCTTGTCGATTTTGGGGGGTGGTGACGACGGAAAGAAGAAGAAGAAGTGACCACGACCCCTGGGTCCACTCCCCTGGCAGCCGCTCCCTCCGAAGTTGGCCCCGACTCGAGCGACGAAGAGCTTGAGGCGGTCCTCGTCGCCCGCGAGGAGAAGGAGGCCGAGGACGTGATGGCCGTCGTGCGCAGCGGACTCAAGGGCGATCAGCCCTGCCCGGTGTGCGCGGCCCCCATCGAGGAGGCGATCCCCCCCGGCTGGCTCAAGCCGCTGATCACCGGGGGCAATCTGAGCTGCGACGTCTGCGACTTCAAGTCCCAAGCGGCCCCGAGCATGGTCGCGCTCTGGGGTGTGCGTCCGGTCGTGGCGGCGCTCCTGCTCTACGCCGCCGTGACCAAGATCTTCGAGGCCCAGCGGATCCCCGAGAGCAAGAGTCAGTTCCTGGCGTTCGCAATCGGGTTCCTGATCTTTGGCGCCGCGGCCGCGGTCTGGTACACGGTCGGCGGGGCGGCGAGCCCCAAGCTGCTTCAAGGGCGGATCCTCGGGCACCGCCGGCGACACGAGGACAAGCTCGGCGGGGTCGTCGCGCCCAAGGTCGGCGGCGGGTTCGGGGAGCAGCTCGAGGCGATCGTGGTCGCGGTGATCTTGGCGCTGATCATTCGCCACTTCGTAATGGAGGCCTTCGTGATCCCGACGGGGTCCATGGCTCCCACGCTCCTTGGCGATCACTTCGAGGTCACCTGCAGTCGCTGCCAGCACGAGTTCCCGGTCGGGAAGACCGAGCGCGAGCTGCAGCCCGGATCGGGTGAGCTGGTGGTCGACCTCGGGGTCAAGTGTCCGCTCTGTCGGCTCAATCAACGTCGCGACGTGTCCAGGAGTGACGTTGTGGGGGGGCACAAAATCCTCGTCAACAAGTTCCTCTACGCGTTTCGCGGCCCCAAACGCTACGAGGTCGTGGTCTTCAAGAAGCCGGGCGAGCCGAGTCGGAACTACATAAAGCGCCTCGTCGGCCTCCCCGGGGAGACGCTTCGAATCGTCAATGGCGACTTGTTCGTGATCGACGACGAAGGGAGGGCGCACCGCGCGCGTCGGCCCGACGGCGTGCAGGACGCGATCTGGATCGCGCTTCACGACTCTGCGTTTACGCGAGACCCCGGTCAGCTGCGGACGCCGTGGTGGAACCCCGAGGGAGAGGGCAAGGGGGCCTGGCAGTTCGGCCAAGAGGGGAGCCTAGACACCGACGGCCTCTGGATGAAGTGCACCCCCCGCGGCGAGGGCCCAGCCTGGATCTCCTACGCGGAGCGGATCAACACTCGCTATGGCTACGCCCGGACCGAGGGCACGACGCGCTCGGATCCGACCTCGGACGTCCGAGTTCGGGTCAACGTCACGGGCGAGGACGGGGCCTTGGTCCGGCTCGCGATTCGCGAGACCTCTCCTGGAGTCGCGGTCCGCTCCAAGCGCGTGGTGACGGCTCGCTTTCCCGTCGGCACGGGCAGCGGGGAGTATGCGATCGAGATCGACGGGCAGGTCGCAGAGACGGTCACAGCCAAGGCGCTCACGCCTGGGCGGAAGCACGAGCTGACGCTGGCCTACGCCGACGATCGAGCCCGTCTCCGTGTCGACGGGGTCACGGTCATGACCTGGGAGGATCCCTTCGGGCCCGAGAAGACCATTGAGGCGGAGGTCCTGATCGCCGCGAGCAAGGCCCCGGTCGTGTTTGAACACACCCGGATCGACCGCGACATTCACTACACCAAGGGCAGCGGGGGCCAGTGGAGCCCCGGCAGCCAGGACGTGACGATTCCTGACAACGCCTACTTCTGCATGGGCGATAACAGTCCGAATTCACTCGACAGCCGCGCCTGGGGCTTCGTGCATGAGGGCTACATGATTGGTCGCGCGTTCTTGATCTTTTGGCCAGCGGATCCCAAACACGTGCGGTTGATTCGCTAGTGCTGGCCGTCTCTGGTTTGAAGAAGCGCTATGGCAAGCGCTGGGTCGTTCAGGGCGTGGAACTTGAGGTCCGCGCGGGCGAAGTCGTGGGCCTGCTTGGGCCGAACGGGGCCGGCAAGACGACGTGTTTCCGCGCGATCATGGGCTTGATCACGGCCGACGAGGGGCAGGTCAGCTTCCTGGGCAACGACGTGACTCACCTCCCGATCCACAAGCGGGCGCGGCTCGGCATGGGCTACCTACCGCAGAAGGAGTCGGTGTTTGGCGACTTGAGCGTCGAGAAGAACCTCACGATCGCGCTCGAGCGGCTGCCGCTGAGTCGCAAGGAGCGCAAGCTCAAGGCGACCGTCCTCCTCGAAGAATACGGTCTCCTCAAGATCCGGAAGAGCATGGCTGGGCGGGCCTCGGGCGGCGAGAAGCGCCGCCTCGAGATCGCGCGGGCCCTGATCACCGAGCCCCAGTTGATGCTCTTCGACGAGCCCTTCGCGGGGGTCGACCCCAAGAACGTGGGCGAGGTCCAAAAAGTCGTCTACGGACTGCGGAGGAAGGGGATCGCGGTCTTCATTACCGACCACGACGCTCGCCAGATCCTCTCCACGTCCGACCGGGTCTATCTCATGCACGAGGGTGAGGTCGTCGTCAGCGGGCCGCCTCAGAAGATCCTCGACTCCGAGGTCGCGCGGCGGGTCTATCTCGGTGAGAACTTCAAGCTCGACTTAAGCGAGTTCACGCCGCAAGGCGTGTCCGACGAGCCAAGCGCCCTCGCGGCCGTTGGCGACGGGGAGACGGCATGAGCGAGACCTCGAGCAAAGCCAAGATCATGCTGGCCCCCGATCCGATCGAGACCATGAAGGAGAAGGGCAAGTCGCCCGAAGTCGCAGGCTTCTTGGCTTGGCTGATTCCGGGGGCGGGTCACTTCTACGCCGGTCACAAGATCAAGGGTGGCCTCGCGTTCGTGCTGGTGTTTGGTCTGTTCGCGGCCGGCGTCGGACGCAGTCGCGGTGAGTGCGTTTCGCTTCGAAAACCGGACGGGCACCAGTTCGCGTTCTTGGCTCAGATTGGCGCAGGCCTTCCGACTTTCGCCGCCCTGGCCTACGACAGCGAGAAGCTCCCCGGGCTCTCACCCGGCTACAAGGCGCTCCTCAAGAGCGACACCGAGGAATACAGCGCCCAGGTCCCCCGCAGCGAGACCGGTCTGCTGTTCACCATGATCGCGGGCTTGCTCAACATGCTCTTGGTCTGGGACGCCTTGAGCGGCGTCCCCGGCGGCACTCAGCGCCGGATCAACGAAGCTCGCCGCAAGCTCAAGCTCGAGGCGCTCCGCGAAGAGCTCCGCGCAGAGGCCGACAAGGCGTCTCCGGAGGACAAAAAGGCGACCGGCTTTGGAGAGGCACCCGTCGCCGACGGAGTCGCTCCGGCTGAGGCTCCCGCAGAGGCTGAGGCTCCCGCAGAGGCTGAGGTTCCCGCAGAGGCTGAGGTTCCCGCAGAAGCTGAGGCTCCCGCAGAGGCTGAGGTTCCCGCAGAGGCCGCGGACGCTCCCGATCCAGCCACGACCTGAGCGGGTTCGCGCTCGTGAGTTCTGCTGCTCGGGACAGGCGTCGGGCGGGGGTAAACCCCGCACCCTACAGATCACATAGCCGCCTTGAGCGTCGGGCGGGGGTAAACCCCGCACCCTACAGATCACCTAGCCGCCTTGAGCGTCGGGCGGGGGTAAACCCCGCACCCTACAGATCAC
>JAESQQ010000923.1 GCA_016765095.1 Planctomycetota bacterium
GGGCCCTCTTGCGATCTGTAGGGTGCGGGGTTTACCCCCGCCCGCCTGTCCGGGAGAGACAGACGGCCTCTGGGATTAGGCGTGTCAACGTCAGGAGCTGTACCCCCGCCCGCCCCGAGGCCGCGCCAATCGGCCTCTCAGGAGCCTCCCCCGCTCCAATCCGCTCTTCGTGTCTTGCGTCTCTGGGCTGACTTCTTCCCCTCTTCCGTCGCTACCTCTCTTGGCCTCGCCACCGAATCCGAGCGCTTCGCTCTAGCTTTCGACCTCTGCGGCTCTCGGCGAGTCTCCGCGATCTCCGCGTTGAGAACGGGGGGGGCGGTTTCGCGACAGCCTCTCGTGCTCGTGCTCTCGCTCGTGAGATCGACGTAGGTCCCCGTGGGACAACAGGCTGATTTCTACTTCACTCTCCGGACCTGGGAGCGCTTCAGCCACACCGGGCGGTGGTCGAAGTGGACCTCGATCGAGCTGAACGAGGACTCCCCGGTGGGGACGAAGCGTTGACCCACAAGGGTCCCGTTGACGAAGACGGTGCTGCCGCCCTCCTGGCTTGTGGCTTGGACGCTCACCTTGGAGGGGAGGATCTCCCAGCCGCCGCTCGAGCTGGCCGGTTCGACGTCTTGCTCCCTCACGTAGCCGAAGCTGGCTCCCCATTGCACGCGACGCCAGTCGCCCTCCACGTCGTGGGCGAACACGTCCCGCCGAGCGACCAGTCGAGCCTGGGGCCAGCCCCAGGGCGCCAGGCGCACGACAGTTCCTGCCTTGAGGGAGACTCGCTTGCCGCCGGCGGAGCCGAACGGCGGCTCCTCGAAGAGTTCACCTTCGACCACGCGGTTCGCGCTCGGGAGGCCGTTCCAGCTCGTCACAGCGGGCCAGGTGCCCCGGTGGCTCGTGCTGAGGTTGACTCCACTTTGAACCCGGTGGGTCTTGACCCGGCGGAGGCTCGTGAGCCCCAAGTCACCACGCCAGGCGGCCCAGCTCAATCCGTTCGATTTCAGCTCCCGCTCGCCCTCCCCGCCCCAGGCTCCCACGGAAAGCCCGTCTACAGCAACCCAGAGCCTCCAGAGCGGAGGGTCGAAGACACGCTCCGTGATCGAGCGCGCGACCTCTGGATCAGCCTTCGGGTTGATCTCCCACCTCGTCGCCGCAGTCCACCCGAGGCGACCCGCAGGCGTCAGGTCGAGGTGACCGAGGAGTCTAGGCTTGGTTAACTCGCGCAGTAGCCTCGGCTTTCGCCGGGCCGCGTGTCCGCTGTCGAAGCGGTGGACTTCGCCTTTGCTCTCGAGGACGCAGGCCTGCAGTCGGAGCAGATCGACGCGGATTCGAGGCGGCGCGGACGAGGCTGGCGTGTGCCGGAGGTAGGCGCTCACGACGACTTCGTCCCCCGAGAGGTCGAGGGACCAAGTGACTGCGTATTCCCAAGTGTCTTGCCTCTGAAGGAGCTTGGCCAACTTGGCGGAGACGTCGGGGGAGAGGGGCCGGTTGGGGTCCAAGGACGGCCCCCCTGCAGGGGGGGACGCGGGCGGAGAGGCGCTCGGGCTCGGTCGCGGCGTCGGGCTTGTGCCCGGAGAGGAGGTGTCCGTTGGGGACGCTGTGGCCAGGCTAGGTTCGGGAGAGGGGCCCGAGCTCAGGGATTGGGCGCCGAACCAACCGACGAGGGTGCCTCCGATCACGAGGGCGACTCCTCCCACAGCGAGGAGGCGCGAGCGCGGCTCGGCTGGCGCCCCGACGCGAGAGGGGTCCGCAGCCCGGAGCGCTGCGGCGAAGGCGCCCACGTCTTGGAACCGATCGGCTGGGTCTGGGGCGAGGACGCGCTTGAACACAGCCTCGAGTTCGGCGCTGACCTCGGGGCGGAGGCTGCGAAGGGGAGGCGCCTTCTGCTCCTTGAGGGCCAGGAGTGCCTCGTGGAGGCTGGCGGCCACGACGGGAGGCCGCCCGCTGATCACAGCGTAGAGGAGGGCGCCGAGGCCGTAGACGTCGGTCCGCGCGTCGACCCGCTTCGAGTCGCGGGCCTGCTCGGGGGCCATGAAGGCCGGCGTGCCCAGGATCGAACCGGTCTTGGTCAGGCTGTGGCCGGTCGGGCCCTGGGCGAGGCCGAAGTCGGCGAGCTTGGGGTTCCCCTCGCCGTCGAAGATCACGTTGGCCGGCTTGAGGTCGCGGTGGAGGACACCGCCCTGGTGCGCGTGGGACAGCGCGTCGGCGAGGGTCAGGCCGATTTGAATCGCTTCGCCTAAGGGGAGGGGCCCTTGGCGGGTCAGTCGCTCTCGAAGCGAGCCCCCCGTGAGCAGCTCCAGCACGAGGAAGCGCACGCCTCGATCGGCTCCGACGTCGAGGACGCGAACGATCCCGGGGTGCTCGAGTTGCCAGGCCAAGTCCGCCTCGCGGCGGAAGCGCTGGCGGTCCTCCTCGTCGCCGCCATGGTGGAGCGTCTTGACCGCGCAGACCTGCCCGCTGATCGCATGGCGAGCTCGATAAACGGATCCCATTCCGCCGCGGCCGATCTCCTCCATGAGTTCGTAGGGGCCGACCCGGCGCAGCGCGCTGCGCTGGGTGCCGAGAGGTCTCGAGGTGTCGCTGCCGCCGGCCTGCGGGGTGCGGTCTCGATACGTCGCCTCGAGCGGGGCGGGGTGACGTGAGTCGATCGTCGCGGGGTGCGCTGGGCCTGAGTCGAGGGCGATCGGGAAGCTCGGACCTGACTCCTGGGCCTCGCGCTGGTCCGAGTCGAGGCGCAGCGTTCCCCCGGGGCCGTCCAGCCGGCCAGACGCGGGGCTGGGGCCGACCCAGGCAGCCTCGAACTCGGCCAACCGAACCGGGTCTATGTGTTGATCCCGGACAAGAACTTCACGGAGGCGGACGCGGTCTTGCTGCGCGCGTTGGAGGCAAGCGGAGAGGGTCTCGCGTGGAAGAGCGCGCTGCGCCAAGAGGAGCTCGGCCAGCTGGCGGTCTGAGCTCTCTCCGGCAGGTTTGCTAATCGCGGCCTTGCTCCGGGACCAGCGCTTCGGCCGTGGGGAGGTTGCTAAAGAGCACACGACCTCGCAGCACGACGAGGCTCAGTTGCTCGTCGCTAGCCTCTTCGAGTCGCACCGAGTGGAAGAATCGCCAGGGCTCGTTCATGGACGGCTTGAGGTAGACCTCAGCGACGTCTAGGTCCCAGTTGACTCGATAGAACTCAGGCGGCGCACCGGCGTAAGGCTCGGTCCAGCGCTGATAGAGGCCGTCGGTCTTGCGCAGTCCGACGTAGACCCGTCCGCGCTCGAAGCCGACCGCCAGCGTGCCCTGCTTGGACTCGAGGAGCCGGACCTCGGCTGCGGCCTCCCGGACCTGCGCCTCGCTCACGGGTTGGAGGACGGTCTTCTTCGTCTCTTCGTCCTTGACGCTGCCCTGGAAGGGTTGGACGTGCCAGGTGATCGTCCAGCCGAGTCCGCCGGCCTTGAGGATTGGCTGGACGCAGCGCTGACCGAAGCGTTGGTTGGTCACTTGGGAGAGACCGCCCTCTGCGCTCCCGTCGAGCCCAGCCGGGAGTTCCCCGGCCCGCATCGACCACTCGCCCTCGCGTTTCCAGATCTCCTCCCACTTCCTGATGCGCGGGTTGAGGACTGGCTTGCGTTTGGCGACGAAGCTCGGGTCTTCCTTGAGGGCCCGCTTGGGCAAGGGCGCGAGATAGAGGGTCTCAGCGTGGCGGGCGGCGAGTTCGAGGGTCAGGACGTAGTCCCGATAGCCCTCGGCCTTGACGAGGATCTCGTGGGGACCTGCGGCCAGGCGCCTCTTGAACGGCCCCGCTGCTTGCTCCTCGCCGTCGATCAGGAGCGTCGCGCTGGCGGGCACGAGCTTCAGCTGGAGCTGCGGTGATCCCTGTTGGAGCTCGATCCGGCGCTTGCCGACGGTCTCTAGTTCGGGGGAGAAGGTCGAGAAGCGGTGGACGTCGTCGAGCTTGCGGAGCAGGGTTGAAACGTCCCGAGGTGACGCGTTCCAACCGTCCTCGATCTCGGCCCACAGCGCTCGCTCTTTTTCGCCGGCGCCTTCCTTGGCGGCGGCCTGGGCTCGCTTCCTAAACCGAGTCAGGCCTGCGCTCGGCGGTATGTCCACGAGCTTCAGAAGGGTCAGACGCTCTTGGGTCAGCTTCCCGAGGCGCACGTACTCGCCAGCCTTCCAAGCCTTCTCGAAGGCGGCTGGAGCGGAGACTTCGCTCGAGGAGAGCGCCTTGTCGACCAGGGCTCGGTGTTTGATCAGGAACACGTCGCGTTGGGTCTCGGGGAGCGCCTCGATCTCGCTCGCGATTGCGGCTAGGGACGCGGCTTGCCCCGCGAGGGCTTCGCCGGGGAGGTCCTTGAGCGCCGCGAGCTTGGCCTCGACCCGCTGCTGGGGCGAGAGCGTGGCCACGCTCGGTGTGGGCGTCGGATCTGCGGAGGGGGGGCGCGCGAAGACGTATGCCAGTCCGAGGAGGACCACGACTGCGATCACGCCGAACAGAGGCGCCAGGCTGGCCCCCTCTTGGCTCGCCTTCCCGCTCGGCGCCGTCGGCAGGACGGGGATCTTGCGGACTTCGGTCTGCACGAGCGCGGTCAGCTGAAGGCTCGAGTGCTCCTCACCCAAGGGCGCGATCGCCGGGGCTTGTCCCGCCAGGACGAGGTCGACGTCACTTAGGAGAGACTCGTAGTCCTGATAGCGCTCAGTCGGCGTGCGAGACAGCATTCGGTCGAGGAGCGCGACGGCTTGCGAGCTGAGCTCGGGCGCCTTGATCTGCGGGTTCTCGAGCTTCTCGGTCTGCTTCTTGAGCAAGATCGTGACGACCGAGTTGGCTTGGAAGGGGACGGTCCCCGTCAGCATGTGATAGAGCGTGGCGCCGAGCGCGTAGATATCACAGCGGTGACAGGCTTGGACGCCCTGGGTCTGCTCGGGGGCCATGTAGGCGGGCGTCCCGAGGATCGTGCCCTCCTGGGTCAGCTCGCCGTCGCCCATGTGCTCCTGCTCTCGGGCCAGGCCGAAGTCGGTGACCTTGGTCGTGAAGTCTTTGCCGTCGGCGTCCTTCGCCTCGCTCAGCAGGAGGAGATTGGCCGGCTTGACGTCGCGGTGCACGACACCCGACTGGTGACCGTGACTGAGGCCGAGTGCCACGTCGCGCACGATCTGGAGGGCCTTGGTCTCTTTGACCCGACCCTCGCGCTGCATGAAGTTCGAGACGTCTTCGCCCTCCACGAACTCGAGCGCGAGGAAGATCCGTCCGTTGGCCTCGCCGAAGTCGTAGAGCTGGACAATGTTGGGGTGGTTCAACTTGGCGAGGGTTTGGGCTTCGCGCTTGAAGCGGACCACGTAGTCCGCGTTGCCGCTCAGCGAGGGGTTGACGACCTTGAGCGCGACTTTGCGTCCCAGCTTCTTCTGCGTCGCCTCGTAGACGACGCCCATAGCACCGCGTCCGAGCTCCTTGCCGAGGCGATAGCCCGGCACGAACTCCTCGGTCAACGAGTCAAGCAGCTCCTCGGCCTTGTCCTTAGGGATCAGGCCGCGATCGACCATTAGCGCCACGGTCTCGGTCCCGCTCCCGACGCTCACCTCGCTGGTGGAGACGATCGACTGGAGGACCATTTGGCCCTGGACCTGAGTGATCAGGCCTTGCCGTATCGCCTCGTCGACGAGGTCTTGGTCGAGTTGGCTCAGGCCAAGAGTATGGTTCTCAATGACGGTCGGATCGAAGGCTGCGCTTTCCTCGTTCTCGGACACGAGGCTACTCCTGCTTGAGTTTCTTGACCTCGTCGAGGACGCGGTCGAGCGCGGGACGATCGTCCGCGTCACGGCCGACGTAGAGGTAGCGGATCTTCCCCGTCGAGTCGAGGACGAAGGTCGAAGGCTTGCTCAGGTCGCCGACGAGGTTGTAGTGCTTGACGACTTTGACGCCGAGGTCGAGGTAGACCGGGAAGGGGATCGACTCCTGCCCCTCCTCGGCCAAGATCTCCTCCACGATTTCGACGAAGGTGGCGACTTGCTCCTTGTCCTCGTCGCGAGTCGGGTAGACGACCATGATCTCCGCTCCGAGCGCTGTGAACTCGTCGTAGCGACTCGCCATTTGGGCCGTGTAGGTCGTGCAGTAGGGGCAGACGCTCCCAGCGAAGCCACGCATGAACACGAGCACCATGGGCTTGCCGAGGAGCGAGCTCAGCTCGACTTCCTTGCCCTCGGCGTTGACGAGGGTCACACCCTTGCCCTTGATCTTGCCCTTGGGTGGGGTCGTCGGCTCTTGGCCCTTGAACTCGTGGAAAGTCAGACTCCCCGCGTGGTTGGGGTACTTGCGCTCGACAGGGGGCGGACCGTCGGGGTCCGTCGAGCCCTCGCTGGTGCAGCCCAGGAGGGCGCAGGAGAGGGCGAGAAGGACGATTGCGCGGCGCATGAAGCCTCCGAGGCTCGAGTTCAGACTCCCGATTCGAGATCGGGTGCAGGGGGGGGCGTTCCCCCCCAATACGCGGCAGGGGTGGGGGCTGGATCACACTGCCTCGACTCTTTCTCGCGAAAGACCTCGGCGGCGCAACACCATACCCCATGGGCTCCGTTCGCCTGTGCAAAGGGGCTGTGCCAACATGCACCGGTTCTTCCACCCCCAGGAGACTGCAGTGTTCGACATCCTTGAGCTCTCGCTGAGCATTGATGACTACGCCCTCGCGGGCCTTGAACTACCCACCCTGGCCGGCTGGACTCGGCTCTCGACGCTCGTCCGATTGCGAGGCTGTGGGCTCGAAGGTCGCGGCGAAGACGTGACCTATCAGGCCGCAGACGCCCAGGCCTTTCAGGCTCAGGGGCCGGTCCATGACCTCGCTGGGACCTACACCCTCGACGAGTTCTCCCGTCGGCTGGACGGACTCCAGCTCTTCCCGACCCCTCCGGCAGACCCCAAGGCGACCCTCTACCGGCGCTGGGCGTTTGAGAGCGCAGCCCTCGACCTAGCGCTCCGCCAGGCGGGCCAGTCCCTCCCCCAGGCATTAGAGCGTGAGGCTCGGCCCATGCGCTTTGTGGTTTCGCTGGGGCTCGGCTCCCCTCCCAGCCTGGCCCGGCTCGAGGCCCTCTGGGAGCGCGATCCAACGCTCGAGCTCAAGCTCGACGCGGACCCGAGCTGGGACGAGGCCTTGATCGCGCAGCTCCAAGAGACGAACCGCGTCACGACCGTCGACCTCAAGGGCCAATACAAGGGGCCCTTCAAGGGCATGCCGCCCAACGCGGACCTCTACCGGCGCATTGCCGCAGGTCTCCCCCAGGCCTGGCTCGAGGACCCAGGTTGGACCGAGGAGACTCGCGTCGCCCTCGCTCCCCACCTCGATCGAGTCACCTACGACGCCCCCTTTTGTTCGCTAAGCGACCTCGAGCAGTACCAGCCGAGGCCGCGCTGCCTAAACGTCAAGCCCTCGCGTTTTGGACGCCTGCGTGAAGTTCTCCGGGTCTACTCCGCCTGCGAGGCGCAAGGAATCGAGGTCTACGGCGGAGGCCAGTTCGAGCTCGGGCCGGGGCGGCTCCAGGCCCAACTCCTGGCGAGCGTGTTCCACCCAAACACCGCCAATGACCTCGCGCCGGTCGCCTTCCACGCCGACGACCTCCCCGCCCAGCTCCCCAGCTCGCCGCTCACGCTCCCCCACGCACCGGGCTTCGCGCCGCTCGGCTAGTAGGGGCGGGGTTTAC
>JAESQQ010000097.1 GCA_016765095.1 Planctomycetota bacterium
CCAGGTCCGACGTTATCCGAGGCTTGCGCGCCTTCTCGGCCGCGGCAGGCGGGCGCTCCACGTCGCAACCGATGACGCTGATGGGACTTACGCGTGCGGCGAGCTGTCATTCAGCTCAACTGCACCCAAGTGCCTTGAGAAGATCCGGTGTCCGAAACAACCACTTCGAGGTTAGCTCTTCAATCAGCCGCCCGAGGAAGTTCTCGTAAGAGAAATACAGCGACGAGAACGCCTGTTGCTCGGACGCATGGAGGGCCATTCGCATGGCCTCCTCCTGCAATAGGGACCGCCAGCTAGCTTGGAGCATCTGCTTGGGCGGATCCTGCGCAAGTGCCTCGTGCCGAGCCGCCTGCTCGGATTGCCCGAGGCGCTGGAGAAGATCCACGACCCGTGCAGCGTCTTCTCTCCCGAGCCCAAGCGTGTGAATCTTGGCCTGCGCGCTGGCGAGAACCGCCGAAACGACGCGAGAGTTAGCCAGCGCCGCCCTCACCGCTCCAGGCATTGAGTGGGCCATGACCCAGGGCATGGCCCTGGCATAGCTGGCCATTCGCCACGCAGCGATTAACTCGTCAGTGTGAGCTTGAAACCTGGTCCCCTCTGCGGCCTTGGCTAGGCGTTGACCCTCAGGGTCAGGCATGAAGGTTCCGTAGTCGCTAAGAAGCTCGGAGCAGAATGCAAGTGGCGGGGGTGTCTTCATGAAGTCCTCATACGTGAAGTCGATGCACCTATTACGCCAGGGGGAGCGGGCTCTGTCCTCCCCCCCGGGATAGATCGTCCTCCAAGGTCGTGTCAGCGTCCGACGGACTTGGGAGGCTGACAGGTGCCGGGCATGGACTCTTGCAATAACGCAAGCGGGTAGGCCGCCGGCCGAGAGTGAGGGTCGCGGGTCGAGGGTCGTCGAGCGAATCGACAGGCCCTATCGTGAGGCTGCGAGTTGAGGCCCGAGTCCCGAAGCTCTGCCGGAAACGCCGAGAGTTCCGGCTGCCTTTTGAAAACCCAGTTGTCAGGAAAGAAAGCAGTGATGTCGATACACGAATCGAAGGTAGCGGCAGCCGAAGTCGCCTTCTTTGCCAACAAGGCATACTTCGATGCATGCGTCGCCCTAAAGGGGAATGTGCGTAACGAGAAGGTGGATTTCGATGCGTACGCGTATCTAGTCATCGACTCAGTTCCAGACTCGATAGGCTTCGGTTCGACAAGCAAGAGATTCCGCAGCGGGCTTACCCGTTTGAATGAATTCCGCAGATACCTCTACTTTCACAAGCCGGATGGGCTAGACGTGTGCGAAAGCAAGGAAGCGGATTCGGCAGGGCTCTCGGCCGCTTGCGTGCCACTCCAGAGATACGGAATCGAGTGCCATTTGCAGTGGAGCTATCGAGACTAGATTTCGCTGGCGGGCCAAGAGCCCGCCCACGAAGGTCGAGTCTCTCCGGCCTCCCCCAAACTCCCTGAGGGTCAGACAGCGAGACAGTCGCCACCGTTGGTGGCAGCCGTCGTCGCTGGATCGGAGGGATTGACCCGGCGAAGTAGCTTCGAGCTGCGCGCTCCCAACCGAGGACAGCGGACTGGGTGACTGGGTGGGTACGATCCTGTAGGTCTCAGGCGACTCCATGACGCCCCCCCCTCCCGCAGGATGGCCTGGGTGGTGCTCGCGCTCCCAACACGTTCGGCACGCAGCACGCAGAGCCCTCGTCTAGACCCTCCTGTGGAGCCCGCAGGGCACCTCTAGGTGGACAAGGGCAACGAGGGCGAGGCCCTGCGCGTTTATCAGTCCTGCTGGTTCACGTGTACTGGACGAAGTCAGGGAGCTTGGAGGTTCTCGTGAGCTTGGGTTGGGTTGGCTCGGTGTCGGTGTGTGCCTGGCGACGCTTGCGCGCTTGATCCAACTGCTGACGGCGCTTGCGAGTCCTGCCCCTGGCTTTGTCGTCGACCGCTCGTTGCTTACGACGCTCTTCTTCGCGGACCTCGGCGCGGAGGGCCGGCCAGGGACTGGAGCCGGGAATTCGCTTGGAACGCGTTCCGAAGTAGGCGTTCTTGGGACGTTGGACTTTTCGGGTGGTGCCTACGTCCTCTGGGAGCCAGGTCACGCCGGGCCAGTCCTCGGGGCGCTCGACGAGACCGGCGGCGACCGCCTGACCCGCGACGTAAACCCACTGGGCAATGCTGGCGTCGTACCCGTGGATCTCGACGTTGTCGTAAGAGCCGCCGTCCCAGAGGGCCCCGCCTCTGCCTAGGCTCGTGTTGAGCGCGCGGGCGACGAGGCTGTGGAAACCGCCGAAGAAACCTGGGAGGTGTGAGTGCCGACCGCCGAGGAGATCGCAGATCTGGCAGTGGTAGTGGTCGCTGAGAGTGCCGAACGCGCTGACCTCAACCTCCTTCTCGTGGCGGGAACAGGTCAGGACGAAGGCGTATTCGAGGATCGCGTTCGTCTCGGGCGTCGGCTTGAGGAAGTAGATCCGACCGGTGGTCCGACGACAGACGGTGTGGGATTGGTCCTTTCGGAGACGACGCGGCTGAGTCACGGGGAGCCGTGCGCACGAGCTGGACCGGGCGTGAGCGGGCGGGAGTTAGGAGCTAGGGGGTCAAATGGGTCTCTGGAGTGAGGCGGAGACGGGCAAGATGTTCCCGTCGACTGGATCGACGGGACGTATCGCGACGGCTGTGGAGCCCGGAGAGCAGTCGGGCCCCGATTCCCGACCGGGTCGCGACGCCTGGGAGACCAGCCCCTAGACTCCGGGGGTGAACCCCGGGCGACCCCTCCCTCTCTCCTTCCTCGTGGCCGCGTTGGGCTGGACCTGGCTCGTGACCGGACTGGTGGTGCTCGCAGCTTGGAGCGGGCGCCCAGACGAGGCCTTTGGGGACGTCCTGCTCGCAGCGACGAGCCTGGGGCCCCTGGGGTGGATCGCTTGGAGCGCCAACCGCCCCCTCGTCGAGAGCGGAGTCCTTGGCGCGCTCTGCTTCGCACCCCTCCTCTCCGCCGCAGCCTACGCCGGAGACGCAGCGCGACTCCCTGGCCTGCTCTACAGCCTCGGAGTCATGGGACTCCTCACCTGGGGAGCAACGGGCGCCCCTCAGCGGATCCGGATCGCGCTGGCAGCCAGCTTCGGCCTCGCCCTCCCACTCGGACTCTGGGTCTGGGCCGACCTCGGCCAGAGCCAGGGAGCCAGCCTCGCGCCCCTCGCCCCCGCCCTCACCCTGCGCGACGTCTTGACCACCGGCCTGGCCCAAGCCGGCGGCTGGGCGCTGGGCCTCGGAATCGCTGCGGCAGGCCTCGTCGGCCTCCTCCGCAGGCGCCAGAATCAGCCCGAAGTCACAGCCCCAGCTGAGGAGACCCAACGAGGAGCACTCCCACTCGCTGCGCTCCTGCTAGGGCTAACCGCAGGAGGACTCGGGCTGGGACTCGCCCCCAGCATGGCTGAGGAACGCCCCCTCCTCGGGAACCACATCCGGCCTGACGAACCAGCCCCCCTCGAACTCCGCCCCGCACCCTCGGTCCCGAGCGCGGCCCGCTCATTCGGCCACCGCTTCTTGGCCGCCCCGAGCGCCGCGGGCGCCCGCCTGATCCCCGTCCCCCTCGCCGCTCACCTCGAACTCGAACGTAGAGAGGGCGAGACCTGGGTTCGTGTCGAGTCAGACCTCAAGCACTACGTCCTCCAAGGACGTGACGTCCTGGTGGGCTGCGTCGGTGAGGAGGCCTGGCGCGCAGCGGGGAGCACTCTCCCCACAGACGCCAAGCGAGTCCGCCTCTCGCCCGATCAAGCTCCGCTGCTCGCCGAGGCCGGGAGCGCGTTCGACGTCGTCCTCCTCAGCCCAGGCCAAGCCCCCCGCCTGGCAGGAGCGCTGCGCGCCTGGACCGCCGCAGGCGGACTGCTCGTCGTCCCTGAGAAGTCGGACCTGGCCGGCCTCGGCCCCCGCACCGTCAATGGCGAGCTGGAGGAAGTCCGAATCGGCGCAGGCAGAGCCGTCGCACCCGTCAGCTCCGAGGGCTGGCCGGCCCTCGCTCACGCGCTCGACGGCCAATGGGACGAACGCCACGCACGCCGCGCCCGGCGACTCGGAGTGCGTGAGGCGCTCCTCCTCGAACCGGACCCGCGCCCCGACGGGATCGAGCACCTCGTGGCTGCCCTCCTCGCCCTGGCCCTGATCTGGAGCGCCTTGGCCGCCCTCGCGCTCCGAGCGAAAGGCCCCACCGTCGCGGCCGGGGCCTGGGTCGTTGCCCTCCTCGCCGCCGCCCTCCTCCGCAGTCTCCTCCCGACTGGGCCCGCCTGGACCTCGAGCCGACAGGTCCTCGAAGCGCCGAGCGGATCGCTCTCCGCTGCCCGACTCGAAGTCGTGACCACACTCCGCCTCCGCCCAGACCCCGCCCACCTCGAGCTCGTCGACTACGCGCCCCCCCTCCCAGCCTTTCTCTCAGAGGGAGAGGCGATCCAAGCCAGCGCTCAACTCGAACCCGCCAGCCCAGGGCGCTCCCCCTCGATCACGCTCCCGGCCGGGCGTGGAGTCCTGGCGTTTCGGCGACTCGACGCCTGCGAGCTGCCCGGCCACGTGACCCTCACCGTCGGCCCCGAGGGAATCCGAATCGAAAACCAACTCGAAGCCACGCTCAGCGAGGTCAGGAGGAACAACGGGGTCCTCCAACCAGCTTTCAAGCACGGCC
>JAESQQ010000924.1 GCA_016765095.1 Planctomycetota bacterium
CCTCGGGGGCGGGCATCGGTAAACCCCGCCCCTCCAAAGGGGTGGTCGCGAGCCGCCGGACGGGGAAGGCGCGAGTGCGATCTGTAGGGTGCGGGGTTTACCCCCGCCCGAGGCTTGTCCCGGAGAGACAAACTCTCTCTCTTCTTAGGCCTCCTCGCAGGGGTCCTGCTGAGGCTCGCCGTCTTCGGCGCAGGGGTCGACGTGGTTGCCGACGAGCTTCCCGTACTCGCTCCAGTAACTCAGCTGAATGTCCTTGTAGGTCCCTGAGTCGGGGCAGTAGACCTCGCAGATGTCGAAGGGTCGGGAATAGACGTGAACGCTGAGCGCTCGCGCTCCGAGATGCGGGCAGTTCACGATCCGGTGGACCGGGCTCTCGTCCTCGACCGCGAGGGGCGAGGAGCGGGTGATCAGCTGGGTTCCCGTTGGCTCGAGGTCGCAGGTCTGGGCGACGGGGTCGCGGTTCAAGACGCGGTAGTTGATGTTCTCGAGCTGGCCGTCGGCCATCAGCATCCAGCACTGCTGGTCGCGGTGATTATGGATCGCAGACATTTGGCCGGCTTGCCAACAGAGCGCCATGACCTCGAAGAGCTCACTCTTGTAGATCAGGTTCCGGGTGTAGTGATCCAGTTCGAAGAAACTGTAGGGCTCGAGGGACTCTCGGCTGACGATTGAGCGGCGAATGTACGCCGTGACGCGCTCGGCGAACTCCGCCTGATCTGGACAGGCGAGCGCCTCTAGGCCCTTGATCCAGGCCTGAATGTCTTTCCCCGAAGCGGTCGATGGCATGACGGTGGTCCTCTTTCGCTTGGCGGGAGGTTACCAACTGCCACTCTCGCCCCCAATCGTGCCCTGACTGCCTCGCGCGGGTTCCGGGCGCCAATTTCCCCTTGCACACGTCGGACCTAACGACACAATGCGCCCCATGCCACGGGTCACGACATACTTCTCCTTCCTTAAGGAGTTTGGTTCCCTCGGCCGGGACGAATTCCTCCGCCAGGTGGACTGTCCCTACCTCTACCTACCAGAGTTGCCAGACCTCTCCGACTCTCACCTGTTCACGACGACCGAGTTCAAGCTCTCGGATCTCAAGGTGGCCAAGAATCACGAGGGCCAAGGGATCGTACCGGTCCGAAAGGCACCCGATAGCAACGCCTTCGCGATGATGATCACCCTGGGCCGGGCTCCAAACAACGACGTCGTGATCCCCGACGGGCGGATCTCCAAGTTCCACGCCTACTTCCGCCGAGTCGGCGAGCGCTGGATGCTCACGGACGCCAGCTCGACCAACGGAACGACGATCGACGGGATCCGAATCGCTCCGGATCGCTCCATCGAGGTTCGCTCGACCGCGACGATCGAAATGGGCGGCTCGGTCCGAGCCTTGTTCCTCAAGCCTGCCGACTTGTTCGCCCAAATGCAGGCCGATCGCGTCCTCCAGTAGCTAACTCCCAAGGAGGATCGTGGAGGCGCTCGTCACCGGCGCGACCGGGTTCATAGGTAGCTGGCTGGCCCGGACCCTCCTCGAGGAGGGCTGGACAGTGCGTTGCCTAGCCCGTCCGACCTCGCCCCGCGATCAGCTCGCGGGCCTGCCCGTCAGCTGGTTCGTGGGTGACGTTTGCGACCCAGCCTCGCTCGAGCCAGCCGTCGCGGGCGTGGACGCGGTGTTTCATGTCGCGGGGCACTACGCGCTCTGGTCCAAGACGGAGGAGACTTTTCGCGAGACCAACGTCGAGGGAACTCGGAACGTGCTCCAGGCCGCCAAAGCGGCCGGCGTCAAGCGGATCGTGCACACCAGCAGCGTGGCCTGCGTCGGTCAGGCCCCAGCTGGGGAGACGGCCAACGAGGACACCCGAGTCCAGGCCGGTGATCTCTGTGGGGCCTACAAGCAGACCAAGTGGGAGGGAGAGCAGGTGGTCTTGGCCGCAGCCAGCGCCGGGCAGGACGTGGTGATCGTCAATCCGTCCTCGGTGATCGGCCCCGGCGACTTAAAGCCGACCCCGACCGGAAAGATCATCGTCGACTTCCTGACCGGCCAGATCCCCTTCTACCTCGACACCGGGCTCAACTTCGTTGACGTCCGCGACGTGGCTCGTGGGCACGTGCTGGCCTTCGACAAGGGCGTCTCGGGGCGGCGCTACATTCTCGGCAACACCGAGGGCAATCGGACGCTGCGAGAGTTCCTCGAGGTGATCGGCGAGGTCACCGGCCGCAAGCCGCCGCGCTTCAAGATCCCCTACGGGATCGCGTATCTCGCCGGCGTCGCGAGCACCCTTTGGGCCGACGCGGTCACGCAGCGGACTCCAGGGGTCCCCCTCAACGGCGTCAAGATGGCTCGCCAGCGGATGTTCTTCGATCCGGCCCGAGCGATCGGGGAGCTTGGCCTCCCTCAGACCCCCCTCGCGGTGACCGTCGCCGACGCGGTCGCCTATTTTCGTCAGCGCGGGCTCGTTCCTTCGTGACGCTGACCGCGTGAGCGCCACGGGCTGGATTCGCTGGGGCCGCTTCGTCGCGCGGCGGCCGGCCCTGGTCGCTGGCGTCGGGATCCTAGTCGGGGTCCTCGCAGGCGTGTTCGCGAGCCAAGTCCTCGAGTTCAAGACCTCGCGGATCGAACTGACCGGGGCGGATCTACCCTTCGCGCGGCGATTCCTGGATCTCGAGGAGGAGTTTGGCGACCTCAATCGGATCGTGGTTACGGTCGGGGGCGCCGACCGGGCGGAGGCGTGTCGCTACGCCGACGCGCTCGCCGCTCAGATCCGGGCCGACCCCAAGCGCTTCGCGGGCGTCTTCTATCGAACAGGCCCTCAGGAGCTGGGGAGCCAGACTCTCCTCCTCCTTCCGACCGATCGCCTGCAACGGGCGGACGCCCTCGCGGCGCAGGTCCTGCCCGAGAGCGCAGAGGGCGGCCTGAGCGCGCTGCTCTCTGGCTGGGCGAAGGTGGTCGAGACCCGCCTCGCGCGAGGCGAGGCGGGCGGGGACTCGGACGCGCTCCTAGCCGCCCAGGGCGAGCGGGTCCTGGCGGACCTCCGGTCGACGCTCAGCGGTCAAGAAGTGGAGCACACGCCCTTCGATTGGATTCCCGCCTGGGACGAGGCCGGATACGTGTGGACCGAGGACGGAGAGACGCTGCTCCTGTTGGTCGCGTTCCAGGAGGACCCGACGCGGCTCGACTTCCGGATGACTTCCGTCGAGGGACTCCGGGCGCTGGTCGAGGCTGCGGCTCCCGCTTGGCCTACCGTCGAGGTTGGCCTGACTGGAAAGCCGGTCCTCGAGGTCGACGAGATGGCGACTTACAAGACCGACTCGGTCCGGGCGAGTGTGATCGCGCTGGTCGGAGTGACGCTGCTCCTCGTGCTCGCGTTGCGTCGTCTCAGCGCGCCTCTCTTGATCGGGTTTTGCCTCGCGCTCTCGGTCGCGGGGACGCTCGGACTGGCCTCCTTTTGGCCGGGTCACTTGAACCTCATGGCGGTCGTGTTCGTGATGGTCGTGATCGGCCTCGGCGTGGACTTCGGGATCACCTCTTGGGCCGCTACGACGAGGCCCGGGCCGCTGGCCGAGCGCCCAGCGCAGCGCTCGAGGAGGCGCTGGGGGCGACCGGACCCGCGATCACCGTCGGCGCGCTGACGACGGGCGGAGCCTTCTGCGGCGCAGTGTTCACTGACTTCAAGGGCTTGCGGGAGTTCGGAGTCGTGGCCGGCTTCGGAGTCGTGGCGTCGCTCTTGGTCACTCTGAGTGTGGTCCCGGCGCTGATTCTCCTCAACGATCGGAGGCGCGCGGCGGCACCTCGACCCGTTAGCGCGGGGCACCTGCGCTGGCTCGACCGTTGGACGAGCCAGCGCCCGCGCTTGGTGTTGGCCTTGGTCTTGGTGCTCTCGCTCGCGGCGGTGTTCGGCGCGGCCCGGCTGCGCTACCAGGGGAACCTCCTCCTGCTTCAGGACCAGACCCTCGACTCGGTTCAGCTCGAGCTCAAGCTGCTTCGCGACCAGCACACCACGAGCTGGTTTCTGGCTTACTCGGCTCGTGACTTGAGTGAGCTGGCGGAGGTCACGAGCAGAGCGGCGCTCCTCCCAAGCGTGCAGCGCGTCGAGAGCGTCCTCGACCTCTACCCTCCAGGTGCCGAGCGGCGCCTCGTGCCTGCTCAGCGTTTGGCGGGAAGGCTCGAGGCCTGGGTCGCGCTCGAGGCGCGCCCGAGTCAGGCCCCGGCTTTGGCCGCTGCCAACCTCCGCCTCTGCGAGGCCCTCGAGGAGGCGCTCGAGCAGGCCCTCGCGGGAGGACTCGACGACGCCCTCGTCGTCCTTGAGAGACTCTTGGAGGAGGCTCGCGAGGTGAAGGCTGCGCTCCCCGAGGGTCCCCTTCCCGGCGCCACGCTGCGCTACGAAGCGCGCCTGACCGCAGCCCTCCGAGAGCGGCTGCGTCCGTTCGGCCAGGGGTCGCTGGGTCCCGCGCGGGCCGATCGGCTCCCAGCCGTGCTCCGAGAGCGCTTCGTCGGAGCTCACGGGAGATATCTGTTGAGGATCTATCCCAAGGGAAACCTCTGGGACCCCGACGAGCTGGCGGCCTTCCTGGCCGAGGTCGAAGCGGAGATCCCCGGGGTGACCGGCGTCCCGGCCATGCTCCACGGCGCGAGCACCGTGATGGTCGAGGCCTATCGCAAGGCGGGCTGGATCGCGCTCGCGGTCGTGACCCTCAGCCTGCTGCTCTTGTTTCGAAGCCTGCGGCCGACGCTCGTCGCCCTCGGCTCGCTCGCGGTCGGTGTGCTCTGGACGGCGGGGCTCATGGGTTGGCTCGGCTTCGACCTCAACCCGGCCAATCTGATCGCGCTCCCCTTGATGCTCGGGATCGGGATCGACAGCGCGGTCCACGTCGTCCACCGGGCCCGCGAGGGGCGGCCTGGGCCCCTGATCGCGACGAGCCTCGGGAGAGCCTTGATCTACTCGGGGCTGACTTCGGTCGCGAGCTTCGGAACGCTCGCTTTGGGGAGTCACCCGGGAACGGCCAGTATGGGGACCGCGATCTCGGTCGGAATCCTGTGCTGCGTGTCTGCGGGCCTCGTCGTCGCGCCGACCCTCTGGACGCTCTCTGGGCCGAAGGCCGCAGACCGCAACGAGCCGACCGAGGCGGCGGCGGCGTGAGGCTCCCGACGCCATTTCGTCTTCTGAGGACGGGCCCCGGGGAGCCAGCTTGGAACATGGCCCTCGACGAGGCCCTCCTGGAGGCCTACCGGCACGACTCTCCGCCGATCTTGCGACTCTACGCCTGGGAGCCGGCCGCGTTTTCACTCGGGCGATTCCAGCCAGTGAGTGACCTCGAGGCTCCCGCTGGGGCTGTCGTCGTGCGACGGCTGAGCGGCGGCTCGGCGATCCACCACCGTCAGGACGAAGTCACATACGCCCTCGTGGCGCCCTACGCCTTGTTCGGCGGCCTAAAGCCTCGCGCGGCCTATCGGTCCATTCACGGGGCGATCGAGGCTGGATTGGCGGGGCTGGGCGTCGCTGCCCAAGATCGTCCCCAGGCAGGGGGTCGCGCCAGCAGGCGGGGCCTCTGCTACGCCAACCCGACCGACTACGACCTCTCCGTCGGGGGCCGGAAGTTGGTCGGGAGCGCCCAGCGGCGGCTGGGTCACTGTTTTCTCCAGCACGGCTCGATTCCCCTCTCGCCGGACCCGCGCGTTCCTGGCGCGAGCTCGCTTCGAGCGCTGCTGGGGCGAGAGGTCGAGCGGGAGGAGGTGGAAGTCGCGGTCCTGGAAGGGTTCGCGACCTTGGCGTCGAGCTGGATTCATGACGCACTGCGCGACGTGGAACGGGCTCGAGCCGACGCGCTCGTTGGCTCACGCTACGGTTGCGCGTCGTGGACCAACGCCAAGTAAAGCCTTTGTCACTTGTGCCTTAAGGCAGGTGGGCCGATTCTCGCCAGGCTTGTTCCCAAATGCGGGAATCTGGGCCGGTCCTGGTTCGACCGTCAACGACCGGTGCTGGGCTTAGGGCGAGGACGCGCTGGTCTCGGAGTTGCACCCGGGCACTTCATCTTGAGCGAGCGGCTAGACATAAACGACTCCGACGAGCGCCTTCCCTTCGGGGAGTTGGCGGTCCTCGAGGAAATGCTGACCCGGGATCAGCTAAACGCGCTCCTCTATCAGCAAGCCGACCGACGAGAGACGGAGCACAAGAACGTGCGGATCGGGACGCTGCTGGTTCGCGAGGGCTACCTGACCCGCAAGCAAGCCAAGCGAATCCTCAAGATCCAGGGCCAGGACGGCCCGATCGAGGGATTCCAGCTCCAGGGGCACCTCGGCAGCGGCGGAATGGGCTCGGTGTTCAGCGCGATCGAGCTCGAGACGGGGCGCGAGCTCGCGCTCAAGATCCTCCCCCCCCGTGCGACTCGTGACGTTCGCTACCGGACTCGATTCCTTCGCGAGGCAACACTCCTCCAGAAGCTGGATCACAAGCACCTGGTTCGCTCGTCGTCCCACGGCGAGTCCAACGGCCATCTCTACTTTGCTATGGAGCTCGTGGACGGCCCGACGGGCCGCGGGTTGATCAAGCGCGACGGAGCGATGCGGGAACCGGACCTGCTCCGCCTGACCCGCCAGCTCTTGAACGCCATGCAGCACTATTGGAGCGAGTTGATCGTCCACCGCGATATAAAGCCGGAGAACATTCTGTTCACCAAGGACGAGCAGACGGCCCTCCTCGCGGACCTCGGCCTCTCCCGCCAGCTCGACGACGACGTTCACATAACGACCGTCGGCAAGACGCTCGGGACACCGCTCTATATCTCGCCTGAAATGGCCCGCGGGCGCCAAGACATTGACATTCGCGCCGACCTCTACTCGCTGGGCGCGACCCTCTACCACTTCGGAACCGGGGTCACCCCTTTCGTGGGCGCCTCCCAGGCCGACCTCCTCAGGCAGCACGTCGAGGATCCCCCCCTTCGGCCGCGCCTCAAGAACCCGCGGCTCAGCAAGGGCATGGAAGCGATCCTGCTCAAGCTCCTCGAGAAGGATCCCCGCGATCGCTTCGCGGGTCCGAGCGACGCCCTCTCGGCCCTCGACCGGCTGGAGGCCGGTCAAGACCCCGTTCCCGAGCGCAAGCGTCGGACGTGGAGCGGCGGCGAACGTCACCTGCGCAGCTCTGCCGAGCGGCGGGGGAAGGGCCATAGGCAAGGGACTGGCA
>JAESQQ010000925.1 GCA_016765095.1 Planctomycetota bacterium
AAGGTGGTTTCACCTCCATCTTAGCAACAATACAGGCGCCCCAAGCCTGGGAATCGAACCGCGGAGAAGGCGTTACCATTGTCGTGATTGATAGCGGCATCGACGGCAGCCTATTCCCTGACAGCCGGAAAGTCGGTTCTTGGGACCTCGCCGGAGAACGCCGCGGAGGCCGCGAAGCACGGGGTCTGGGCGCTCGACTTCAACTCGGGGCTCGAGTCGTCGCCAGGGCTGAAGTCCCCCGCGCAGCTCGAAGCGCTTCTCAAGGCGCTTCGTGGAGAGGGGCGTCAGGCGTGAGGCAAGACGGACGCTTCGGTGAATTCGGCGGGACCTTCGTGGCCGAGATCCTCGTGCCGGCCCTCGAGCAACTCGAGGGGGCCTTCCTCGACGCGCAGGAGGACCCAGCCTTCCAGGAGGAACTCGGGGCGCTCCTGCGCGACTACGCGGGGCGCCCGACACCGCTCTACCGCTGCCGAAACCTGTGCAGCGAGACGCCGGCTCGGATCTACCTCAAGCGTGAGGACCTGCTCCACGGCGGGGCTCACAAGACCAACCAAGTCCTCGGACAGGGCCTGCTCGCGAAGCGGATCGGCAAGACCCGCCTGATCGCGGAGACGGGCGCGGGGCAACACGGCGTCGCGACCGCTCTGACGGGCGCCTTGCTCGGCTTCGAGACCCTGATCTACATGGGCGCCAAGGACGTCGCCCGCCAGCAATTGAACGTATTCCGAATGCAGCTCATGGGAGCCACTGTGGTCCCCGTCGAAGCCGGCTCGGCGTCGCTCAAGGACGCGATCAACGAGGCGCTCCGCGACTGGGCCGGGAGCTACGAGGAGACCCACTACATGCTCGGAACCGTGGCGGGCCCGCACCCCTTTCCGCTGATGGTCCGCGAGTTCCAGCGCGTGATCGGGACTGAGGCGCGCGCGCAAATCCTGTTGGCCGAGGGACGCTTGCCCGACGCCGTCTTGGCTTGCGTTGGCGGCGGCTCCAACGCGATCGGGATCTTCTCGGACTTCGTGCCCGACGCTGAGGTCAAGCTGATCGGGGTCGAGCCAGCCGGTCGCGGCCTGCACACAAACGAGCACGGCGCGACCTTGCTCAAGGGCCGGCCAGGGATCCTGCACGGGTCTCAGACCTTCGCGCTCCAAGACAGCCACGGCCAGATTCAAGAGAGCCACTCGGTCTCGGCGGGCCTCGACTACCCCGGCGTTGGCCCGGAGCACGCCCACCTCCAGGCGACCGGACGCGCGACCTACGTCGGCTGCACCGACACCCAAGCGCTCGACGCCTTCCAGGAGCTCTCGCGGGCAGAGGGGATCATTCCAGCCCTCGAGTCTGCCCACGCAGTGCACGAGGCGATTCGCCTCGCGCGGGCCACGAAGGAAGAGACCGTGCTGCTGGTCAACCTCTCGGGTCGCGGCGACAAGGACATGGTCCAAGTCCAGGAGCTCCTCAGCTCATGACCCGTTACTCGGCCATGTTCGAGCGCCTCGCCCAAGAGAAGGCCGGGGCCTTTGTGCCCTTCGTGACCCTCGGCGACCCAACACCTGAGCTGAGCGCGAAGGTCTTGCGCGCCCTGATCAGGGGCGGCGCCGACGCGCTGGAGCTGGGGATCCCTTTCTCGGACCCGGCCGCCGACGGACCCACGATTCAGCTCGCCTCGCAGCGCGCGCTCCAGGCCGGCGTGACTCCAGACGATTGCTGGGACCTGATCGCAGGAGTCCGCGCCGAGAGCCCCGACCTTCCGATCGGGCTCCTCGTCTACGCCAACCTCGTCGTCTCCCCGGGCCTCGACTCGTTCTATGCGCGCGCCGCGGAGGCGGGCGTCGACTCGGTCCTGATCGCCGACGTGCCCACGCTCGAGATCGCGCCCTTCGCCGCCGCAGCCGAGAGGCACGGCGTCGCGCCGGTCCTGATCGCGCCGACCAACCTCAGCGACGAGCGCCTCGAAGTCGTGGCCAGCGTTGGGCAGGGCTACACCTACGTAGTCACCCGCAAGGGCGTCACGGGCGCGGACGACTCGGTGTGCTTCGAGCACGCCTCGCTCCTCGCCAAGCTCGAGCAAGCAGGGGCTCCACCGCCGATCTTCGGCTTCGGAATCAGCAAGCCCGAGCACGTTCGAGCCGCCCTAGCCAGCGGTGCGGCGGGCACGATCAGCGGCTCGGCGGTGGTCCGTCATATCCAAGAAGCCACGTCGGACGCAGCGCTCTTGGAGGCGCTCGAAGCCTTCGTAGCGAGCATGAAAGCCGCGACCGCCCTCTCCTAGCGCCTTCGCGGATTGGAGTCGGCCCGCCAGGGGTCGCTACGCGAAGCGGTCGCCGACCCTCCGCGCCGCAAGGACCGCCTCGCGGCAGAACGCGAGCAGCTCGTCGATCTCGGGGACGACAAAGGAGACCTCCACCCGGTGAACCTCAAGCAGGGTCTCGAGGTGGCGGAGCGCGCGCCCGTCGGCCGCGTCGGCGCGCACGGCCTGGACGAAGCACTGGGCCGCCTCCGCGCAGCGACCTTGACCCTCCAGGCTGAGCCCGAGGTTTTTGAAGGCGTTGCAGCGAGCCGGGTCGATTCGCGTCGCCGCGCGACAGTATGGTTCAGCGTCCTCGTGGCGCCCGAAGTGGTTGAGGCAATAGCCGAGGTTGTTGTTGATCAGATACCAGGTGCCGTTGTTGGCGGGTTCGAACTGAAACGCGGCGCGGTAGAACTTCAGCGCGGCTTCGAAGTCGGAGCGCTGCTCTTGCAGCTGCCCCATGGCCAGGAAGCACTTCGCTTGATCCTCTGAGCCGGGGTTGAGGCTCGCCAGTCGCTCAAGGTAGGTCAGGGCCACGTCTTGGCGCCCGACCGTGCTGTAGAAGCGCGCAACCTCCCAGAGCTTGTCCCAAGTCTCCCCCTCGTTGAGAGCTGCGATCAGGATCTGCTCGGCCTCCTGGGCGGTCACGGGCCTGCCCTCGGGGCGCTTGTGGAAAGAGAAGCTGTAGCTCTGGTCGATCACGAGTCCTCCGGCCCCTGTGAGACGCGGGGCGGGGACAGGCGTCACGCGCCGTTTTCCCCTACTCGAGCTCAGCGGCCTCCGCCTTCAGTTTTGAAACAGACGACCGACTCGGAAGCAGAGCAGGGCCCCGACCGCAGCACCGATCAGAGCCAGCGGAAGCCCGGTGGGGATTCGAGCCTCGAAGGGAGCGACCAGGACCGATTGAAGGGGAGTGTGTTGAACCGGGGCGAGCACTCCCATGTCTCCGAGGAGAGCTTGGCTACGGTCGATCTCCTCCGCGAGGGGCTCGAGGAGGTCTTCCAGGCTCAGCGCCGACGTGTTCCAGGGCCCACATTCGAGCTCTTCGAACTCGGGGAACTCCTCCGCATGAAGGGCCTCAGAGCCGAGGAGGAACACCAGCGCAACGAAGAGGAAGGGTCTCATGCTCCATAGACGAGCGCGGGTTCAGTCCTACAAGGTCGGCAGCGGAGGCGCGGTTGGAAGCGCTCGAGGCGACGAGGAGCGCACGCCAGGCCGCACGTGGTCGGCTAGCGTCGCTTCACGTCGGGGAGGCGTCACTGGTGCAGTGGGCGCGCATTCGCTTCACCGATCTGCGCAGAAGCAGACGCAGGAGCCACGGCGCGTGGCGCTGGAGGAAGACCATGCCCTTGGCGTGGCCCGTGACGACGATCACCGGGCGGTTTCGGCGCACGCCGCGCAGGATCGCCCGCGCGCAGGAATCGGCCGTAGCTGCGAGGGGTTTGATCTGGGCGTTTGTCTTCTCGCGGTCGAAGTCGGTGATCTGGAGGTTCTCCATGATCGGGGTCTCTATGAAGCCTGGACACACGGCGCTGACGCGGACGCCGAGCGCGCTGGCCTCTATCTGCAGCGCGGCGGAGAGCCCTGCGACCGCGTGCTTGGTCGCCGAGTAGATCGCGAAGTGGGGGGCGGGAATCAGGCCCGAGACCGAAGAAATGTTGACCAGGTGGCCGTGGCCTTGAGCCACCATTAGCGGGTAGGCGGCCAGGACCCCGTGCATGACGCCGTGCAGGTTCACCCGGACCACGGGCTCCCAGTCGCTGAGCGTCTGGTGGTGGGCTTCACCGACGAGCGCGATCCCCGCGTTGTTGAACAGAAAATCGATCCGACCGTGTGCCTTGGCCGCGCCTTGGACCCAGTCCCTAAAGGCCTCAGCGTCCGTCACGTCGAGGGTGGCTCCCTCCGCCGTGAGACCTGCCGCCGCCAGCTCGGCTGCGAAGGCCTGCGCGGCGTCGCCGTCAATGTCGGAGACGACGACCCGTGCTCCCTCGGACGCCAGACGAGCGCAGAGCGCGCGCCCGATCCCCGACGCGCCGCCTGTGACCAACGCGATCTTGCCTGTGTATGCACTCATGCTGGCCTCGTGGAGCGAACCCTACGAGGCACGGCTTCGCGGGTCAATCGGACCGGCCGCTTCGCGCCTCGCGCAATTGATTACCGGGGCCCACACCCGATCACGAACGGGAGACATGGAACTAGGATCTGGCCATGAACAACACAGCACGACTCAAGAAGCCGGCGTCGGCATCCGAGACCGAGACGATCGCCCTCATGACCCCCGACATGAGCAACTTCAGCGGCAACGTCCACGGGGGTCACGTGTTGCGGCTGATCGATCAGATCGCCTATGCCTGCGCCTCCCAATACTCGGGCCACTACTGCGTGACCCGCTCGGTCGACCGGGTCAACTTTCGAGATCCGGTGCGTGTGGGCCAGCTGCTCAGTCTCAAGGCGCGGGTCAACTTCGTGGGCCGGACCTCCATGGAAGTCGGCGTTCGGGCCGAAGCCCGGGAGCTCCTGACGGGCGAGGCCAAGCACACAAACAGCTGCTACCTGACGATGGTCGCCCTGGGTGAGGACGGACGTCCGACCGAGGTCCCCGAGCTCGTCTGCGAAACCGACGAGGAGCGACGGCGGTTCGAGGAAGGGAGTCGCCGCCGCAAGAGCATGCAGCTCCTGAACATGGTGGAGCAGAGCGAGCAGCGCTATCAAGAGGTGATCGAGTGCGCTGCAGTGCCGATTATCCTGGTGGACGCGACGTCGGGCCAACTTCGCGACGCCAACAAGGCGGCGCGAGAGCTGCTGGGCTACAGCGAGGCCGAGCTGCAGCAGAAGACGGTGTGGGACCTGCACGCGCCGGCCGAGCAGGAGAGCGCCAAGGCGCTCTGGCAGGAGGTGGGCAAGCGTGGCTTCGCAGAAGCGACCCTGGATCACCTGACCGCGGGCGGAGACGTCCTGCGCCTGGCCGTCACCTCGTGGTTGATTCCGCTGCCCGGTCGCGACTTGATCCAGCGAGTGCTGCGCCCGCTGGACTCGTAACGGCCTGGCCCGAATCGACCCTCCCAGGTTCGCTGATTCCGAGCCCCCTGCTCCGTAAACCCCAGGACGAGAGCCCCCGGGGTTAGCCTGGCAGCCGAACCGAGCGCTGAGCTGCTCCCCTCAGGAGCCGCCGGCTAGGAGACGCTGTGGGCCGCTCTGGGAAACGACATGAGCGCCTCTGGTATTCGCTCACGTTCCGCGTGTTCGATTCCTGGGGCTTTCGGAGCGGGACCCCGGACCGCGACGATGCCAAGCCAGCGCGGGGCTGGATCTATGTGTTCAAGAAAGTCGAGAGCAGCAAGGCTCCGGGCTTCTACATAAAGCTCCACGCCGAGCTCTACTGCAACGCCGCCGGAATCCACACCGTCAACATGCGGAAGTTCGCGAGGGCGATTCACTTCAAGCTCCGCCGGGTCCGAAACAGGCCGAAGAGCAGCTTCGATCTCTACCTCGATCCCTCAGAGGAAGACGCCTTCCCCTTCGTGTTCGTGTTCTCACCCGACCAGATCCCTTATCGGCGCCTGCGGGACTACATGGGCCACGCCAAGAAGAAGAGAGGCAGGGTCTCGAGCAAGGAGGCCAAGAAGATGAAGGAGGAGTGGGCGCGCCTCCTTCGCCGCGGACTCCTGTTCAAGCCAACCCAACGCAAGTTCCGTGAGGCCTTCTTCCAAGATGGATTCGGCGGCGACCTCTACCTGATCGACTTCATGAAGGCCGCCACTTCTTTCCAGGAGCGCTACCTCCTCCTCCTCAAGTACCGACTCAACCACCTCTCGCCAAAGCGCGCGAAGAAGCGCTACCTCGCGGGGCTCACGCAACAAGTCGTTTCGTCCATGGAGCGGAATCACAAGCGGAACGACGACCACCCCGATCCGGCCAAGTATCTATACGTGTCCGACCTCCATAACTACATCTCAAAGTACGACCACAAGGCTAGAGAATCCGCCAAGCGCGCCGAAATCGTCAACCTGAACAAGATCAAGCTGATCCGCGGAAGCCTCCCCTTCCTGAAGAAGAACAAATACGTCGGCAACGGGTTCAAGGAGATGCAGCTCGACTACGCCTCCTTCGCTCCGAAAGGGCAGACCCAACCCGACGGGGAGGGCAAGGACGAGCTGGCTCTGGCCCGTGAGCTAGAGACGAAGTGGATCCTGTTCCTCAGCTCTGTGCTCGCCGAGACCTCGCAGACGCCAAGGGCCTTTCGCCACCTCCAGCTCGAGGTCAGGAAGAGGAACAGCTGGCTGGGCTTCTTCTTCGAAGGCGAGAAGCCCTTCCGCTCCTATGGGACGGCGATCAAGAAGCTCGAGTCGGTCCTCGGCCTCTACAAAGAGCTCACTTACAGCAAGATCGTGCGCGCGGTTACGGGGACTCAGAAAGTCCAAGTCGTCCGCGCGCTCAAGACCTCACTCCGCACTCGCTTCGGAATCTCGCTGAACCTAGGCGCGCAGGGATACCACTACCAACTCGAGACCTTCGACCTGCTCGCCTTCCCACTAGAGGCCAACGGGCAGGCCTTCGAGCTCCGGATCCCCGTCAAGAACAGGACCGAGGCGGTCAAGCTCCTCAAGAAGTGGGGGGTGGATCACGACCTCCCCAGCGGGGGCGGGTGGACGCTGGCGAAGAGCGTCACCCCCGAGAAACTGACCCAGCACGGAGACCGAGTCGAAGAGCTGACGAGGGCCGGGGACAACCTGGCCAAGGTCGCGATCCTGTTCGATTTCGTGAACCTCGTGTTCGCCGTGGGCGAACTCCGTGAGGCGCTCAAGGGCGAGAGCCTGGGAAAAGTCGCCCGCAAAGTGCTCGGGGCCGCAGACGCGATCGCTGGGACGATCTCCTCGCTCAAGGTCTTGCTCGCCAAGGATGGCTCGAGGGGCCTCGTGACGGCCTCGATTCGCTGGGCGGGGCTCGTGGGAGCGGTGCTTAGCTACGCGGGGAACGTGTGGGACCTGGCTGATTCCGTCCACGACGGACACACTGCGAAGGCGGTCGGGCATGGGCTCCAAGCCCTGGGAGCGACCTCGCTGATCGGCGCGGCCGGCCTCGAGATGGGGCTCGGTGCGGCGAGCGCGCTCTCGGGGGCCGCCCTGACGGGGATCGGGCTGGTCCTGATCGTGATCGGCGCCGCGGTGATCTATTTCCTCCACGATCCGGACGACCCGCCAATCGTGAAGTGGCTCGAAACCTGCCTGTGGGGGAAGTTCCCCGAGCCCTTCGTCGGACGACAAACCAGGCAACTGATCGAGCTCGCCTTCGGGCCCAGCGCCAACCTCCTCGTCCGCAACCGGGTCATGCACATTCGAGTCCGCCCAGGGTTCTTCGTCGAGGGCGAGTCGGACTTCAAAGTCGTCAGATACTCGATCAAGATCGAGACCAACATCCTCGTGACTCGGAAGGAGACCGGCAAGCCTGGCCGATCGCTCACGAAGCTCTCCAAGGTCGAGAAGAACAGGCGCGGTCAGGTCTTCTTGTTCCCGCTCGGACCCATGAACGAGATCAAGATCACCGACCGGACGTTCTCCCACATAAGCGCGGACGCCTGGAAGGAAGCCACGTTCCACTGGTCGATCGAACTCAAGCCCCGCTACAAAAAAGAGTGGGGTTGGGCCAAGCCCGTGACCCTCAAAGGCAAGCTCTCAATGGACAGGGGCAGCTAGTCGCGAACGTTCGGACCCGCTGCTACTCGAGAAGCGCGGCGGCGTCGGACCAGGCAGAGTCCTCGCCCTGCATCCAGTCCGGCTCGTCGAGTGGTTCGAAGTGCCCGGAGTTCGCCTCGTCCTCGGCGCCCTGGCTGGCGAAGAAATCCTCCCAGGCGCTGAGGTCCTCGGGCTCGTCGGGCGGGACCTCGACGGGAGGGGGAAGCTCTCCCTCGTCCTCGGTGCTGGGCTCGAACTCGATCTCGTAGTCCTCCCCTGGGGGGATCCCCTCCCAGCGAGCGACCCCCTGCTCGTCGGTCTCTTGGGGGAGCTGACTCTCGTCGGGAAGGACGAGGTAGAGGGTCACGCCGGCCTTGGGATTGCCCTCGTGATCGCTGAGCCGAAACTCGATCCAGTGGCGGTATTCGAGGAGGTCCGACTCAGCCTGCTCGTCCGCGATCTGGACCTCGAACACGAACTCCGGCGCGGTGTAGCCCCGCTCCTGCTCGAGCTCGGTGGCCTCGTCGTCGGTGTCCTCGTACGCCTCGAACACCCACGAGGTCCGCGCAGCTCCCCCCGCGACCTCTCCGCTGAGGGTCGTGATCGGGTCGTGGTGCCCGTCGGCGTCGTATTCGTAGATCTTGAAGGTCGCCGCCGTCCCGTCGGGAGCGTTGACGGGCTCGGCCACGAGTTGAACCGTCTCGCCGACTTGGCCCGCGTCTCGGTCCCAACGAGCGTCTAGGCAAGACGTCGGGAGGCTTTTGCGCGGCTTACCGAGCGCCCTCAACTCGATCTCGGGGGCGAAGCCCTCGTCCTCGCTGAGGTCGACGACGTGGATCCCCTCGAACGCGATCTCCTCGGCTCCGGGCCCGAACACGAACAGGAAGGGGACGTCGAGGCGGCCCTTCTCGTTGGGGCCCGACTGGAAGGGCTCTCGCTCGAGCTCTTCGACCTCGAGCGCGTCGTAGGCGATCTCAAGCGTGATCGTGAGCTCCTTTCGGGTCCGCGGGACGAGCCGCGCGAAGAGGAGGTGTGACGAGAAGGGGAGCGCGCCGGCCTCCATTAGCTCCTTGGCTCGCGAGGTTTGGAGCACGAAGGCCCGCGTCGCTTTGACGAGAGAGCAGGCCATGCGCTCGGTCGGGTCAGCAGGCCAAGGCTTGCGGTCTACGCCGCGGAGGTAGCTGACCTTGCGAACCGAAACCTGGAAGGTCCGCGTCTTCTCGATCTGAATCGTCCAATGGGTCTTGGGGATCTGGCAACTTGGACAGGTTTGCTCGTCGTCGGCGATGTCGCTCTGGCAAGCTTTGCAAGTCCAAGGCATGAACGCTCCCTCGGGCGAGAGTATCGCACGGCGGCCTCCGCGACCTAGGCCGCCTCCCCGACCGGGAGTCGCTGCGGACGACGCTGCTCTTGGTCGCGGCGAGGGGGTGATCTAGGCCACGTGGAGCTCTACCTCTGGGGTAGCAAGGACGGGTTTGGGAGCCCGCCCAAGACGAGCCAGCGCAAGCTGATCCTCAAGTATCTGAGCGTCCCCTCGCCACCCAGAGTTTCTTCATGAGCAAAGGGAAGTTCTCCCTCGAGGGCGGCCTCAAGGTCGGCGAGCGCGTCACGCTCGAGGCCAAGGGCCTCGCGGTCAGCGAGTTCTCCAGCTCGCTGGGGAAGATCACCTCCTGGGAGCTCGACCTGAAAGAGATCGAGGTCCTCCCGGGCGAACTCACCCTTCTTGCTCCCGTTAAGCGCCTTGGTCGAGAGCAACGCTCGCGGCTCTGCGGACGCTCGGCTCGTCGTCCTTGGCGACGCGCTCTAGTGCTGCGTGGACGTCAGGCCTTTGCGGCGAGATGCGCCCGAGGGCGGTGGCCGAAGCGGCCCGCAAGACCTTACTCGGTGCCTTTAGGGTGTCGAGCAGCGCATCCACGGCGGTCGCTGCGTGCGGGCCGATCTTGCCCAGCGCTTCGGCAGCGGAAGCCTGGTTCTTTCCTGCCCGCAGCTCCCTGGCGATGGCGTCCACGGCCGGTTCGGCGTCGGAACCAATGCCCCCAGGGCCATGACCGCTCGCCGGCGAACCGCGTAGTTGGAGTCGTTCAACAGCCCTTGTAGGGAGGGGACAGCAGCTTCTCCAATGCTGGCGACAGCCCCTTGGGTCCCCATGCTTCCTCCTTTGCGGACGAGGCTTATCAGGGCTGGGAGGGCGTCCTTGGCTGCGGGGCCGAGCTTCGTGATTGCGTGAAGGACAGCGAGCTGGGTCACCCCTCGCGCGGAACCAAGAGCCTGAACGACGGCCGGCGCTGCGGCCGGTCCGATCCGACCGAGCGCCTCTGCGGCGACCAAACCGAGCCTAGGGTCGAGCAGCGCCTTAGCGAGCTCGGGAACCGCAGCCTTCGCCTTGGGACCTAGCGCACCAAGCGCGGCGCATGCGGCGAACTTGACCGTCTTATCGCGGTCTTTCAGGGCTCGAGCCAGGGCAGGGACGACTCGGTCGGCCTCCCCGGTCTCCGAAAAAATGGCAGTGACCAGGACTCGCGTTTTTGAATCGGCTTGGCGTCTCTTGCCCTCGAACAACTCGAGCAGCGGCTCGAGCGCCGGCTCGCCGATCTCGATCAACGCATCGCAGGCCTTGCCGCGAACGTCGTCCTCCGTATCGCTCAGGGCTGCGATCAGCCTGGGGAGCGCCTCGCTTGCCTTCAAGCGACCAAGCGCCTGGGCCGCCTCCTCGCGCACCTCGGCGTCGGTGTCGCCGATCGCCCGAAGCAAGCCAGGAACGGCTGCCTTCGCAGGGGCGCCGATCAGGCCCAAGGCACGGACGGCAACGAGCCTGGGGAGCTTGGCCTCTCCGTTCAAGGACTCGAGCAGACGCGGGACCGCGTCGCCTGCGTCTGCGCCGACTTCGCCGAGGGCCAGCGCGGCAACAACTGCGACGCCCTCCTCGGAGTCGTCGAGTGCCTTGACGAGGGCCGGCACGACACCGTCCGCCGCGCCGATCGCGCCAAGGGAAGTGACCGCGATCTTGCGCGCGTCAGCGTCGCCCTTAGAGAGCAGCTTGAGCAACTGCGGTGCGGCCGGAGCAGCGTCGCTCCCGAATGCACCCAAGGCCTGGGCGGCGGCCTTCTGTGTGTTCGAATCGCCGTCTAGCGCCTTCCTCAAGGCCGGGACAGCCATTTTCGCCCCGGTGGCCAGCTCCCCGAGTGTCCACGCGGCCCGGGTTCTCACTTCCTGATCGTCGTCAGCCGTGGCCTGGCACAAGCCTCCTACCACTTCGTCGTCCCCCGGCCCGAGCTTCCCCAATACGTAAACCGAAAGGGCTCGAGCCTTGGGATCGTCGTGGCGGAGCAGCTTCAACAGCTCAGCCGTGGCAGGTCTACCGTTCTTGCCGAGCTCTCCAATCGCCAGACCAGCGATCACCCTCATGTCTGAGTCCTCGCTCTGGAGGCAGCCGGCCAGCCCCGGTGAGGCGAGCTCACGCAGCTGCCGGCCAATGCGAGCTCTGACTCGCTTCTGGTCGCGGTCGTCTGCGAGGGCGCTCCCCAACAATCCTGTCCCCCCCAACACATTCTTCATCGACCCATGCGCCTCGTCGGACGCACGGAGGGCCTTCGCCACGTCGCCCAGGGACATGGCGGCTGCGTGGCGGACTTTGCTTTCCCGGTCGGCGAGGGCCTTAAGAAGCGCAGGGATCACGGCTGGATCGCTCGCCCCGATGGCGCCCAAGGTCAGTACGACCCGGTAGCGAACCTCCGCGACTCTGGAGTCGAGGGCTCGCAGAACCTCTGGGACAGCGAGGTCACCGATCCTCACCAACGCCTGACAGGCTTGGCCACGAACTCCCTCGCTCGGGCGGCATGGGAGTCCGCTAGGTGCTCCACGAGCAGCGGGACCGCGGGTTCGCCAATGGACTCGAGCGCCTTGAGGGCAATGACCCGTGATTTCCGTCGAGACGCTGTCTGCCCCGGCTCGGTGAGGAGCATGCCGACCCACTCCTCGGTCGACTTACCAGCCGCCGGACCCGTGTGGGAGGGGTTGGAGTTGGGGCAACCGACGAGGAGCACACAGAGCAGCAGTGGCGTTGCAGGCCGCTTCATGAAAGACCTCCTGGGGTGGGACTGAAAATTAGAACACAGCTGACCTACTCTCTCGTGGAGTTCGCCTGCCAGAGGCTGGCGCAGAGGCAGAGGCTGGCGCAGAGGCGGATCAGCTCTAGCCGGCGAGGGCGATCCGAGGCGCTGCGGAGGATCGCGACGAGGTCTAGGGCGCCGTCTCGTTGGTTGGCTCGGGTGTCCTTGTCTCGCACGGGCGAAGTCTAGCTACGTCTGGCGCTCTAGCGCTACGAACCAATGGCGTTTGACGAAGGGGAACACGGGACGGACCTTCGCGACCCGCAATCCGCAGGCTTCGGCGTCTTGGCGAATCTGGGCTAGGTCCTGGGTCTTGCGCGTTGGGCGGGCCTTGAGAAGCGGGGCGACGGCTATGGGGTGCATGAAGGAGAGCACGATTCGTCCCCTGGTCACTCTGGAGACCTCGCGCAGGACGGCTTGGCGCTCGGCCGGCTCGTCTAGGTAGTGGAAGAGCCGGATCACCAGGGCGCCATCGGCCAGGTCGTCTTGGAGCGGGATCCGTCGCGCGTCGCCTTGGAGGCAGAGGTAGGGCTTCGCCTCTCGCTGGGCGTAGCCGAGCATCCAGCGGTTTCGGTCGACGGAGATGACGCGCTGGCCCTCCTCAGTCAGGCGGCGCGAGTGGGGTCCAATTCCGCAGGGGAGGTCGAGGATCGTGGCTCCCGCTCGTAACTCGCCGAGGAGCGAACGCGCAATTCTGTATTCGCGGCGGAGCCGGCTGGCTGCCGTGCGGGTCGTGGTCTGCTTGCGGTGGTAGCGCTCGACCCACGGCCGGTCATGGGGGGTCTCGTCCATGGCTCGAACCTACTTCGGCAAGAAGAAGAAGTCGCGGGTCAGCCCGAAGGGGGCGGCCCGGACTGGAGGACTGCACCAAGCTGAACCCAGCGGGAAGGTACGCACCTCGGTCGGCAGCAGCTGACCCTCCCAGGGTCCACAGCGGCAGCCTGCTAGCGCAGCCTCCGCCGTCGGCTGCCTTGCTTGTAGGTGACGCGAAACCCGTGAAATCGCGGTAGGACTCCGGGGGGAGGCTCCTTCGCCTTCTTGGCCTTGGCGTCGACTGGCTCCAGGAGCACCGTCCTGGTTCGAGAGGAGACCGTGCATGAGTAGGTCCCGCCCTGATAACGAAAGAACCGGGGAAGCGACTGGAGAATCGGTTTCGACTCCCAGTCGGGGATCCCGGTTTCTATCGCGAGGTCCGGAAGCAGATCGGTGGTGTCGACGAGCTCCAGGTCCTCGCAGGTCTCGACCCCGAGGTCTGCCAATCGCTGTATCAGCCAGATATCTCCATGCTCCGGGGCCGGGTTGGCACCGCGCTGGGTCTCGGCGAGCAGCTCACCCTTCCAATTCGCCAGCACGTCCCAGCCGTGCAGAGCGTCGCGCACGAGATCGCGGGCGCCCTTAAAGAGCCGGTTTTCGAGGATGAGTCCGGCAACGGCCTGACGCAGCTCGGCTCCCTTCAAGACGGATTCATCGTGAGCCAGGGTCACGCCGGCGAGCTGCGTTTTTCGCGTCGCCGAAATCTCGACGCGACCCCGGGAGCGCCGATCGAGAGTGATGTCGGTGACTTTCCGCTCGCCGAGTCCGGCCGCGGCGAGCACCTTGGGTTCGCTAGGCAGGATCATGCGACCGATTCCGTAAACACCCCTGGCTGAGGACAACCAATCGACTTCGAGAATCACCGCTGCCTTCGCCGTCCAGGGCGCGACTCCGGAGGCCACCGGTAAGAAGGGGAAGACCTGCACTTCGATATTGCCGTTCGCCCAGGGCTCGGAGTGCCCCCGTCCCTTGCTCGCTCTGGGTCGCTTGACGAATCCCGCGGACGGCAGTCGCTCCAGGATGTAGCCGGCGAGCCCCTGGGTCGATTCCCCGACCGCGCCGACTAGCCCGCGGAGTTGCCGACTGATCGACCGTGCTTCGGCAAGACGTCGACGGCTAAGGTAGTGCGTATCCGCGACTCCGGCGCGAAGCAGGATGAGGTTCGTGGTGACCTCATCGACCGCGCGAGCGAGCAACGCGTCCCGTGCTTCTTGTGCGCGGTTTCGCGCCTGAGAGTCGAGTTCGTTGAGGTTGCGCAGCAGGCGGCCGGTCTGCAAAATCGCGACGAGATCGCAGAGAGTCGCGTCGACCGCCGGCGGGGAGCCGACGAGGAGCGAGGCTTCGAAAGCAGAGACGGGGAGCGAGGCGAGCTTCACCCCACGATCGGTGAGCGTGTCCCCGTCGAGGGCGGCGAGGGAGCGCAGGCGCGCGAGGGCCCGTTGCACGGCGAAGTCCGGCGGAGCTGTGACCCAGTTCGCAGCTGCGAACGCCTCGCCCGTTAGGCCGACTTTGGCGGCCTGAAGTAACAGGTCGTCCAGTTCGACCCGCTCGATCTCCGGGCGCAGGTACGGATCGGGCTGAAAGCGCTCGGACCAAAGCCGAATACAGGTGCCGGGGGCGACGCGGCCAGCCCGTCCGGCACGCTGTTGCATGGAGGCGTCAGAGATCGCGATCGTCGCAAGCACGGTGCGCCCGCCACGATGCACCTGCGTCTTGGCGAGCCCGCTGTCGATGACGATGCGGACTCCGGGCAGGGTGATCGAAGTCTCCGCCACGTTGGTCGAGAGGTAGATCCGCCGACGCGGTGATCTCTGAAACACCCGGCGCATCGCCTCGGGCGATTGGGAGCCGTGCACGATCAGGATTTCTTCGTCGCGGCGTCCCAAAGACGAGTCGACGGCCCGTATCTCTCGCATGCCCGGTAGAAAGACCAGCACGTCGCCGTCGTGGTCGAGCAGGGCTCGATCGACCGCGGCCGCGGCGCGCGGGCCGATCTCTTCGCCGTTGGGCTCGAGCGGGTTCCGCTCATACTGCACGTCGACGGGAAAGGTCCGTCCGGTGGCGTTCAAGGTCGTCGCGGCGAGGGCCGTGGCCACGGCTTTCGCGTCGAGCGTCGCAGACGTCAGCACCAGCGGAACCTCGCGAAACCGCGGCAGACTGGCTACTACGGCCACCACGAGATCCACTTGCCAGGAACGCTCGTGGAACTCGTCGACGACAATGGCAGCTGCGGTCGTCGTCGAATCGGCGAGCATCCGAAGGGCGACTCCCGGGGTGCAGAACAGGACGCGGGTCTTGCGACCGGATCGATCGGAGAAGCGAACCCGACTGCCGAAGTAGCCTCCGACCGGCTCGCCGCGTTGGGTGGACAGGTACTCCGCGAGCGCGTGGCAGGCCACTCGGCGAGGCTCGACCACGAGGATCAGACCCTTGGTCCCTCGCTTGGCTACCCTCTCGGCGAGCCAGACCGGTACCCGTGTCGACTTGCCCGCGCCCGTCTCGGCGGTGACCACGAGCCGATTCGACGCGTCCAGGCGACGCTCGAATTCCTCACGGATGCGGTCGATCGGCAGACTCACTTGCCGAGTCTAGACTGGAGTTTCGCGGTTCTCTAGACAGCGAACAGGCTGTGGGCAAGTCTTCACGATGAACCCGTCGAAAGCCCGCCAGCAGGAGGCTGCCGGTGACGCCCGGCCCAGGTCTCTCGCCCTAGACCGAATGACTTTCCGTACTTTTACCGGGTGCTCCTCGGGCGCGGAGCATTCGGAACAACCTGCAGATCGACCCCGAGGACCGGCGCCTCTTGGCGAAGCCCAGCAGCCACCAGGCTCCAACCTGTGTGCATGACGCCGAACGCCGAGTGCATCTAAATGTGAGAGCACGATTCGGCGTCGTTGATTCGTGCCCTTTCACTTAGCGCGGCAGCTCCTTCAAGCGGACCTGCGCCCAGTCGTATTCGATGTAGTTGTCCACGCCGGTGGCGACACATGCCGTGTACTGTTCGCGAGCGCGCGGGATCTCGCCGTCAAGCTCGGCGAGAAGCCCGCTGAACCCGTGCGCTTCGCAGAGCTGCTCCTGCCGCCCCTTCTCTTCCGGATGCGCGTTGGCCCGCCGCAAGAGCTCGTCGGTGTCTACGGTGCGAAGGAAGAACCCCGCCAGGTTGGCGAACCAGTCGCCTTTCTGCACCCAGGGCTTCAGGGCGCTCGTCTCCCCCGAAAAGGCGGCGATCCAAAGCAGGGGATAGGGCTCTTGGGGGTCGAGCTCGAAGACCCTGCGGTAGTCCCGTAGGCTCTGCTCGCGGTCGCCAAGGAGCGCGAAGAGGATCGCGCGGGAGCGAACGTAGTCCCGGTTGCCGGGCGCGAGCTGGATCGCCAACGAATAGTCTTCCGCCGCCCCCCGCAGGTCGCCCTGCTTCTTCTTGAACGCCCCGCGGGCGGAGCAATGGCGGGAGTCGGCGGGATCGCAGGCGACGGCCTTGGAGAAATCGGCGAGGGCGCCGCGAGGGTCTCCCTGCTTGCCTTTGGCCTGGGCGCGGCCCAAGTGGGCGCTGGCGCATTCGGGGGCGAGCTCGAGGGCACGATCGAAGTCGGCGACCGCTCCGTCGGCGTCCCCGCCCTCGAGACGAAGACTTCCACGCAAGGTATAGGACTGCGCGAGATCAGGCGCGAGCTCTATGGCCTTCTCGTAGTCGGCGAGGGCACCCTCGGCGTCGCCCGCGGCCGCTCGGATCCCCCCTCGGCTGAGGTAGGGCACCGGAAGGTTCGGATCCGCCTGAATGGCCTCCGTGCACTCACGCGCGATCTGCGCCGGGTCGCGTATCCAGTAGGCCTGGTTCGGCGGGGCGTCCTCGGGAGTGACCGTAAGGGTCAAGAGGACCTCGAAGTTCGGGTCGCGGACCACGAACTTCACCGAGGCTCCGCCGAAGGCCCTCGCAATGCGTCCACCCAGGCCGCGGAGGCCGCTCACGACGCCAGGGTCTCGGGTGACCGCACGCCTGACCACGACCGAAACCTCCAACCCCTCTTCGTCGCGGTCCAACAACACCTCGACGGGCTGCTGCCGGATGAAGCCGGCCTCCTTGAGCACGTCCGCGAGGCGACGTGCCTCGGCCTCGGTCGTACCTCCGCAGAGGATCGCCTGGTTCGGGCCGACGCTCACGCGCTCTCGCTCGGGAGGCGCGTCCTCGGCGAAAGCGTGCAGCACCGCGTGGGCCTCGAGGTTCTCGTCGCAGAGGCGGACGTCCGTCGGCGCGCCGTCGAACTTCTGGGAGATCCCCTGCCCAAGGGCCAGGAAGGCCTTGGTGAGCTTGGGCTTGTCCCAGACCCCGTCCTTCACGACGAAGGACACCACGAGCTGCGCCGACGTCCCGGCCAGGATCACGTCGGCGGGGCGATCTTGGAAAAAGCCGATCTCTTGCAGGTAGCGCCCAAGCAGCCTGGCCTTCGCCCGGGTCGCGCCGTCCTCGTAGTAGACGTGCTGTCCTGGGCCAATGGTGATCTTGGTAGCGGGGAGGCGGGGCGTGCTCAGGAAGGTCCACCCCCCGACGGACAGGATCAGCAGGAGCAGTCCGAGCAGTCCCGTTCCCGCGACGGCCCCCCGGGAGGCCAGGCGGCCTCCGCGGTCGGTGTGGTCGTCGATCGTGTCTCCCTGGAGCGCCTTGGCTGCCGCGAGGGTGCCGGCGAGGCTGATGCCCGCGAGCGCAGTGCTCGCCATCGCCATACTTCCAACCTTCACCCCGAGCACCAGCAGGAGCGCCGTGGCCAGGGCGCCAACTCCGAAGGCGAGCCAGCCCGCGCCCGTCTGTCCGAGCCGGCGATAGTTGAGCCCAAGCAACGCGCCTCCGGCGAGTGGGGAGCCGAGGAACGTCGCCAGGCCCACGCTTCCGACCGAGTGCAGTGCGTAGGAAGGTGGCTCGGGCGGGGGGTCGGGCGCGAACTCCTCGGGCGTCGCCTCCACCGGCGCGAACTCCTCATGAACTGGCGCTCGCTCCACGACCACCGGCGCCGGAACCGATGGGGCGCCACGACCCTGCGCGCTCCCCGCCTCGTGGTAAAGCTGCGTTAACTCGGGCAGGCACTCGGGCGGCAGCGCGTCCAGGAGAAGCTTCAGGAGCGGAGCAGGTCGTCCCTCCCGAAGCAGCTGCTGCTGCCGAGTCTGAGCGCCGCGAAGCTGCTCCGGGGTGAGCCACCCCCTGTCAAGGGCGTGGCGAACGACGATCTCCTCAGCTGCGTCCATCCGATGCACCCCTTCCTTGGAGCCTACTCGCGCAAGTCAGGGCGCGCCCCCTGCGACGGGGGCGACCCGGATGGCGTGCAAGCCTCGCGGTCCTGACTGGGGCCAACTTGCTGCATGCGTTCACGCAGGGCCTCTGCGTCGCCCCCGGCTGCCGCCTCAGCCGCGTCGAGTTCACCCGGCTAAGAAGGCCAAGAAGCACAAGTGACCGATCCCAAGTCCGTCGACCTTCGGCACGCCAAAGAACTGAGTTGCCCGTCATGTTCTTCGTATCGCTGCTCTTCTTCGTCGAGACGAGGGCAGTCCTCGTCTAGCGACCTACCGTCTCGAGCGACCCGTTCAGCTTGTACTGAACGTAGAACGGTCCGAAGAACAAGGTTCCTGCCGCACCCAGCTGTTGTGTTGCACGCCCAGCCACTCCGGCCGCTGGTCCGAGAGCCCGAAGGCCTCGTTGATGCGGGCTCGAGTCCGGAACACCCATACGAGTTCCACGACCTGGACGAGCCGTTCGAGGAAGAAGCCGAGTAGAGCAATCCCTTCAATCGAGGGGCGCTGAAGCGCAAGAAGAGAGCGACGGCTGTACCGGCTAGCCAGACGCACGCTGAGGCGGCGACGAAGACCCCCGAGATCGATCGCTGGGGAATTCGCGCGTTGGCCGCAGTCGGTTGTAGGCGCGATCCCACGAGCTCGCTGCTTTGCATCACCCCGGCGCCGGCGCTGCCCAGGGCAAGAGCGCAACTGGTCTCTGATTTGCGACATGAATTTCCATGGCATCCCCTCCCAACTCAGACTTCGCCTACTGGAGCGGATTTACCCTCGGGGCAGCGCTCGGCTACTACCCCCTGGGAATCGAGAATCCCTGGCTGGCACTTGGAGTGTCCCTTGCCTCTGGGATCGGGCTAGGCCTCTTGCTGGTGAGACTCCGACCGAGAGCCTTGCGGGTGGCCAGAGACGATTGAGTTGCTGGCGAGGTGCTGCTTCCCAAGCACGCATTCTGTTCTCCCCGGAGTCCGCTCGTCGCGGGAGAAAAATCGGCCCAGAGCGGCTCGTGCAAGCTGCAGTGAACGTGGGGCGATTTGCCACATGTGGCGCGAGAGGACCATTTCACGCTCCAAGTCTGCTCGCAGTGAAGGGCGATTTCGATAGTAGGTGCGATCGCCACCGGCCTCGTGGTCGAGCAGCTCTACCTGGGAGTCGTGCGGCGGCGTCCCAGACCTTGATCGCCCCCTCTCCGTAACCAGGTTCACTCCCCTCCAAGGACTCATGATGATTCAGCTCAAGGGACCCATGCGCGACCTACCCAAGAACGCGTTTTGCTCGTCACAAGCCTCCCTTGAGCGCCTCGTTGGAGACACGTCTCCGATCCTGGTTGTGACCTGTTCTGACCACGACCGGACCTGCCTCAAGGCCCTCAACCCCCAGAGGGTGATCTGGCTGCAAGGGGCAGCCAATCTCACTCGTGGGGAGGCTGCCGAGGCCACCGTGGAATACGCACTTTGCAAGAAGGCAAACGACATCGTGATTTGCGGGCACGTAGCATGCACGTCGCTTAGGCACATTCTCGACAGCAAGGACGAAGACCTGCCGAAGGCTTGGCAAGGAATTGGGTCGGAACTTCGGGACAGAGTTGAGACCTGCTACGGACAACAGCTTGAGGATTCGCAGAGGGGGCTGATCACAGCCGCAGAGCACCTCCTTGACCAGATCGAGCGACTCGTCCTCCAACCCTGCGTCCAGGACGCCTGCGACGGACAGCTTCGAGTGCACGTCTGGCTCCATAGTGAAGAGGGAGACGTGCTCTATGTCTACGAGCCAGCCTCGAATCGCCTTTACTCAGGCGAAGAGCAGAGGACACGTTTCTAGCACTTAGAGCGTTGCCCCTTGGGTTGGACCCAGTCTTGCGCGGTGCTCGTTCACTGGGGACAGAGTCTTGGGAACTTGAGTGGAGCCAGATGCGGCAAGGCGCGCAACGCGAGCAGTTGATCACAGTCCTGCTATCCCTGTGGTTCCTTTGCGTTGCTGCCTACTGCATGTTCAGCCTGACCGCAGCCGTGCTTCGGTGACTGGGGCAAATGGCGCCACTTTACGTAGGGGGATCTGCCACATGGGGCGCCTCGGGACGACTTCATGCTTCGGCTCTCGAAGAGGGCGACCGAGGATTCGACCTGGCTAGCCTCGTTAGTGACCCACGAACCACGCTGAGTCGAACGACTCTCCACCCGGGCAGCTAGACTGCCAAGCGAGACTTGACATGATCAAACTTCAGCCTCCCCTTCGAGACCTACCTGGCGGGTCGTTCTCGGGCCCAAAGGCTTCTCTGACTCGCCTGCATTCAGCGACGAGCAAGATCTTGGTCATCGCCTGCTCAGACCACAGTCGATCCTGCTTCGATTCTTTCGACGCCGATCGCTTGGTGTGGCTCCAAGGTGCCGCCAGCCTCGTGGCAGGTGGAGCAGCAATGGCCACCATCGAATACGCGATCGAGCTGAAGGCTGTCGCCGATATCGTCCTCTGCAGCCACGTGGATTGCACCTCACTTGGCCACATCCTCTCAGCCGAGGAAGCGCAACTTCCAGCGGCATGGAAGGGAATTGCAGGTCCGCTGCAGACCTCGATCGCAACACGCTATGGACAACTCAGCACCCAAGAGCAGGCACCTGTGATCGCCGCAGAACACGTGCTCAATCAGGTGGAGGAGCTAACTCGTCAACCGCGTGTTCAACGGGCTCTGAACGAGGATCGTCTTCGAATCCACGCCTGGGTCCACTCCGAGGAGACCGGCTCACTGCGTGTCTACGACCCTTCCTCCGGCCACTTCTCCGAGGCTACGTTGGAAGCCTAAGTAGGCTTCAGGGGACCCATTCGGTAGATGCTAGCGAGTCCTTGGTTGTCGGAGATGCAGAGGTCGAGGTCCTTGAGAAGTCCGTCCTTCAGGCCATAAATCCAACCGTGAATGCTGAGCGTCTGCCCCCGACGCCAGGCGTCTTGGACGATGGTTGTCGACCCCAGGTTGGAAACCTGTGTTGCCACGTTCAACTCACAGAGCCGATCCCCTCGGTCGGCAACGCTGCTGATCTTGGTGAGGTATTGGCTGTGGGCCTCAAAGATGTCCTTGATGTTCCTTAGCCAGTTGTCGATCAGACCATGCGGCTGGCTGTCGAGAGCCGCTAGAACGCCCCCGCACCCGTAGTGTCCACAGATGATCACATGTTCGACCTGCAGCACGTCGACGGCGTACTGGAGCACGCTCAGGCAGTTAAAATCGGTGTGCAAGACGAGGTTTGCGACGTTTCGATGCACGAACATTTCGCCTGGAGCGAGTCCGCAGATCTCCGTTGCCGGAACTCGGCTGTCGGCGCAGCCGATCCAGAGGAAGTCCGGAGCTTGCTGAGCAGCTAGTCGGTCGAAGAATTCCGGGTCCGCGGTGCGAACTCGCTCGGCCCATGCGCGGTTCTTCTCGAAAATCGGTCCAAGCTTCTTCATGTCCACCCCTCGACAGAAAAATAACATCGACTGGGGAGCAGTTGGCACTCTCGAGTTCGATGGGGTGCTAGAGAATCCACACCTCGAAGCACACACTGCCATGCAGAGTGGCCTACGGCACTACCGACTCCAGATAGGTCATCAGCCCTCGCCCAGGGCGAGCTCGCTGGGCAGACCCCTTCCTGCTGGTATGACTCGGAGCAGGAGAAATGCTCGATCGCACTCTCGACCCAACTCGGCTGCGAGGTTCAAGGCGGCCAGAGCGCGGTCCGAGCCATCAAGAGCAACCAGGCACACCACGCTTCATTTAGCTCTCCACACGTAGGTTCACCGGCGCTACCGCCCCATTTGAGAACTAGGGTTTCGGATCTGGCTGGCTCCCCGCGCACTGCCGGCGACGAGGGCGCGTGGGAATAGGCCACCCATCAAGAGCAGAACGACGAGGACCAGCAGTACGACCCGCTCTCGGGGAAGCGCGTCCTCGACTCGAGGAAGAGCCGGACGCCCTCCTTGGAACACGTAGTAGTAGAGGCGGAGAATGCAGAACCCGTTGAGCGCCGTGGCAAGGACAAGCGCAAGCCCCGCCGCAGGCCAGGACTCAAGTGTTCCGTGAAAGAGGAGATCCTCAGCCACGAACCCAAGGGTGCCTGGAAATCCGACGCTCGCAAAACCGAGCAGAAGAAAGAACACGCCGAGCGCTGGGGTTCGGCCGGCGAGCCCTCGCGGTTGACTGCAATCGACCGGACCAAAGCGGGCCTCTATCGCGG
>JAESQQ010000926.1 GCA_016765095.1 Planctomycetota bacterium
AAGCGGAGCGCGATTCTGAGCGAGGTCGCCTTCATAGCGAATGGGAGTCGTGAGACCCCCCTCGTGGGCGACCTCTCAGAATCGTGGCCTCCGGTTTAGCGAACGACGAGGCGCACGGCGTGAGGCTCGCTCGTCACGTAGCTCTGGCTCTCGATCGCGCCGTAGGGGACGGTGAACAAGTCGGGGTGACTCTTGCTCGCTTGTGGCTGGACCTCGCCGGTGAAGTACCCAAAGGAGATCACGAGCTTGCTGACGATTTTGGCGGCGGGCGCCGAGCGCTCGGATCGATAGGGATAGCTCGCCTTGAGTGAGGAAGGGACTCCGAGCACGCCTTCGTAGACCTGGCCAGGCACCATTCGCACCAGATAGGGCAGCTCTTGGATGAAGGGGTCGATCCCCCGCGGAATCCGCCAGAGGCGCTTGGTTAAGTGGAGGGTGTCTTCTTGGGCGCGCAAGTAGACCTTGTGAGGCTGCGGCACGATCCGGCCGTTCTTGACCGTCGGCAGCTGAGCGACGAGGTAGACCGGTTCTTCGCTCTGGTTGCGGATCTTCCAGCGAGCCACCCACTTGCCGCCTTGTGGTTCGAGGCTGGTCTTCATTTCGAGCGGGGCAGGACGGGAGGCCCCTTGAAGAGCGTCGGTGATGCCGGACATGCGTCCCCTCTGGTCGAGTCGCTCGGGCTCGGGCTCGGGATCCACGACCCGGGGCGCGCCCTGACGAGGGGTGCTGCGTGCTGGACTCGGAGCGCTGGACTCGGAGCGCTCGGCTCCTCCGCTCGGGGCCGCCGAACTCTGAGGTAGAGCAGGGTCTCTTTGCCCAGCTACGCTCTTGGTCGACTTCGACTCAGAGGCGGTCTTCTCGTCGCAGCCGACAAGTGTGAGCCCTGCCAGGAGGACCACAGCGAGAACTCCTCGTTGTCCCCTGATCACTTCTCGCCACCTAGTGCGCGCTTGAGCACGGCGTTGCCTCCCTCATAGCTCTCGCTACCTGGCGCGAAGAGTTCGGAGTCTGTCGGCGTGACCCCCTGGTTGGTTTGTTGCGTCGTGTCTTCTGCCGGAGGTGTGAAGTCCCTCGCCCCGTGACCGTATCGAGCCGGGGGGATCGGGTCGTCGGGGTTGGCCGCGTTCCACTCCACGCGGAGGGCGTTCTCGGTCAAGAGGTCGTCCTCGAACTCGTCGGTGCCGATCGTGACGAGCTCCTCGAGGCTCGTCCCCCGGTTTCTCCCTGTCTGCATTCGGGCGAGCTTTCGTTCGCCCAGTTGGTAGTGAAGAACGTGGAGGATCTCATGCCCCATAACTACTGGGGGGGAGAAGCCGTCCAAGACGAAGTCGGGGTCCATCATGAGGAGGCCGTCGCTGCCGCTGCCAGGGGTGCCGTCGGCCTTGGGCACGGCGTTTTCTGGATCCAAGGGCCGCGCAGAGGGCCCAGACCCTTCAGGAATCTTCACGATCGTGGTCTGCCTCCCCGTCTCTCCGAGCGCCTCGAGGATCTGCGCACCGGTCGGAAGCGCTGCGAATTGATCGAGCAGAGCTGTGGTCGCTATGACGTATTCCTTGGTCCCCTCGATCCGAATGTTGTTGCCGTAGTGAATCGAGAAGGACTCGGGCTCCTCGCCCGTGGCTTCTTCGATGCTTGGGATCGCGGCGGCGGCTGAGCCCAGGGGCGTGGGTGTCGGCTGCTGTGCGAGACCGGGGGTTGCCCAAGCAGAGAGCAGGAGCAGGACCAGCGGAAGAGCGGCAATTCTCAACGACTTATCCACTCACCCTCTCACCAATCAAGCAAACCATCCGAATAGCAAGCTATCACGCCCTCCAAGAGATAACCTCGTTTGCGTGAGCCCTCCAGGCTCGGAGGGACGGACAGATGCGGAGAGTTGCTCTCTGGGTGATCCTTGGCGTGCTCCTCCTGGCTTCAGGCGGGACCGCCAGCGCCCGGCCGCTGACCCCCAAGGAGAAGGCCTTCGCCCGGGATCTCCAACGGGCGCTCGGGCTGACGATCTCAAAGGCTGGTGGGCTCACCTCGCGCACGGGAGTGTCTGGTGTTCGGTTCCGCTTTCCCAACCTGACGGTCGTTCGGTTGAACTTTCCGACCCTTTCGGACGCCCAGGCCTACCTCGAGCGCTCGGCGACAAAGGGTTCGGGGACAAACAGGGGCCCAACCCGTCGCGCCGACCTTCGCGGGAAAGAGCTGGTCTTGATCGGTGGGAAACACCTCGCAGACTCAACCGTGGCCAGCCAAGTCCTCGCCGCAGTCTGGGGCGCCAGTCTCGATCCCCCCTCGTTGGTCACGGCCAAGCGGAACTCCGTGATCCGAACCGCGAGCGGGAAGAAGCTGGTCCTGAGGCCGATTCGCCCCTCCAAGCCCGCGCACGTTCCTCCGACGGCCAGCAACCTGGGCGGAACCTATCTCACGACTGGGGTAGGACGGGTCGTGATCGATCAGATCCGAGCGGAGCCCGACTGCACGTATTGCCGAGTTCGCTTCGAGAACTTCGGAAGGCGACCAACCCTCGAGCTTCGAGCCGTGTTCGACGGCGGAGCGCTGATCCTCTACGTCCCTTCGGAGTCCATGCGCGCGCCGACTCGGGAAGTCACCTACGTTTGGAAGCCAAGCCCGACGGGTGCTGCCACCTTTCGCCGCCTGGGGCAGCGCGAGCCGGCCCTTCCTCCGGGCGCAGCGCGGTTCTGGGACAAGCGGGCCGAGTAGGGCTCCGGAACACGCACACCCGAACCGGGCATATGCGCCGATTCGGGTGTGGCGGAGGCTCGACGCGATTGCCGCGGGCCTCTTCCGTGCGGGCTGTTCACGCAGTGAAGAGAGAGGTCTCCACCGCGTGTTCGATCGTCCAGCGAAGGCGCCGGCTCGGCGATAGCCCGGCCGAGATTTGCACTCGGAATTCCGCCCCCTCAAGGCGACGTCGTTGCTAACTAGACTACCAGGCCTCACAAAACGTCCACTCCGCCCTGGAAGGCGTCGTGGCCGTCAAAATCAATGATCCGGCCGGGATTTGCACCCGGAACTCCGCTTTCTGAGAGCAGCGTCGTTGCTGTTAGACTACCAGACCAAAATGTTCACAAATGCCGCCCGAGGGACTTGCACCCTCATGCCCGTTTGGGCACCAGGGTTTGAGCCTGGCGTGTCTGCTGATTCCACCAGAGCGGCTCTGGTTAATGGTTAGATCGGCCCGGTAGGACTTGCACCCACAACCCTCCGGGTAAAAGCCGGTGGCTCTACTGTTGAGCTACGGACCGATTGGATAGCGGAGGAAGGATTCGCACCCTCGACCTCCAGGGCATGAGCCTGGCGAGCTACTGGACTGCTCTACTCCGCGTCGACGCCTCTAACGGGACTTGCACCCGCGACCTCTGCCGTGACAGGACAGCGCTCTTCTGACTGAGCTATAGAAGCTAAAGATCGATCTGGAGGGACTTGCACCCGCAACCCCCCGGGTAAGAACCGGGTGCTCTAACTTATTGAGCTACAGATCGGAATTGAATTGAATGACCCATCCGGGACTTGCACCCGGTTTGCCGACTTGAGAGACCGGCGACTTACTGCATAGAGGAATGGGTCAATGGTCAATGAAGGATCCGCCTGGCAGGAGTCGCACCTACACGGTCTAGGACGTCCGGGTTACAGCCGGCGTGGGGTCTCTACCCACCTACAGACGGGAAACTCCCTCGCTCGGAGTTGCACCGAGTTCTCCTGATTACGAAACAGGTGCGTTACTCCTTACGCTTCGAGGGCGAGTCGACGGAAATCGGGGGACTTGCACCCCATGCCATTTGTCGGCACCCCATGCTTTCCACGCATGGCCGGCACGCTCGTCCGGTTCAATGTCCAAGTGATCGGGGCGGCAGGATTCGCACCTACAACCTCTGCGTCCCAAGCGCAGCGCTCCACTAAGTTGAGCTACGCCCCGATGTGTGTGTTGAAAGTCAGGCCGGCAGACCCCTTGAGCGTCCCCCTGGGACGGGCGGGGGTAAACCCCGCCCCTACGAAGAGGGTGGCCGGTCACTGAGTACAGAAGATCCACCAGGGAATTGCACCCTGTTCTTCGGGGTTGCAAGCCGACGTCTTACTAGCTGACTCGTGGATCCGACGGGCCGACGGGCAGCAGAGGACTTGCACCCCACCCCCCGATTGAGGAGCGATCGCTTTAGCAAAGCGGCCCGAGCGCTTGCTCGGATTACTGCCCTAAGAGCAGCTCGGCTGCTCGAATCTCCCCCTGGGACTTGCACCCAGAACCCTCCGGTTAACAACCGGACGCTCTGACTATTGAGCTAAAGGAGAAAATCGGGGGGGCGGGATTTGCACCCGCGACCTCTGTCTCCCGAAGACAGCGTTCTCCTCCTGAACTACCCCCCGGAGAAATGACGGATCGCCGAGGACTTGCACCCCTGCCCCTCGCGGGACTCATTCGTTTTCGAAACGACGCCGGTGCGCTTGCCCGGTTGACAATCCAAATGCCGACGGAGGGAGTCGCACCCTCCTGCGCGTCCTTATGAGAGACGGCCTGCTCTGAGCACCGCCGGCGCGGTGAAGAGCCCACGCCGAGAGTTGCACTCGGGTTTCCTCCGGACCAGGAAGGCGCTCTGCTGCCTAAGCTACGCGGGCTTGCTAATGACCAATGAGGGAGTTGCACCCCCGTCTCTTCCATGTGAAAGAAGCGTCTTGCTCTTAGACGAATCGGCCAGATACCCCCGAGACCAGATACCCCCGAGACCAGATACCCCCGAGACCAGATACCCCCGAGACCAGATACCCCCGAGACCAGATAC
>JAESQQ010000927.1 GCA_016765095.1 Planctomycetota bacterium
GCCGACCACGATCGCGCCGACCACGAGCCAGCGCCCCCCTCGCTTGCCGAGCCAGCCCTCCTGCTCGGCGCTGAGGCGCTTGCCCTCGAGGAAGCGGCGCAGGTCCTCTGCAAAGGCCTCGCCGTCGGGGTAGCGCTCGGCGGGACTGACCTGAAGCGCCTTGCGATAGATCGTGTCGAGTTCGCGTGGCAAGTCCGCCCGGAGCTGGCTCGGCAGCTTGGGTCGGCCCCGCATGATCTGAGCTCCCAGGGCCAGGATCGAGTCCGCCTCGAAGGGGAGCGCCCCGGTCAGGAGCTCGAACAGGATCACGCCCAGAGCCCACACGTCGGTCGGAGGCCCGACCTCCTCCTTCTTGTGGCTAAACTGCTCAGGCGACATGTAAAAGGGCGTCCCGACCAAGGCCCCGGTCCGCGTCAGGCGCTCCTGGCCCTGGGCCGTCGCGAGCCCAAAGTCCGCGACCTTGGGCAGGTTGTCCGCGGTGACCAGAATGTTGTCGGGCTTCACGTCGCGGTGGGTGACGCCTCGGCGGTGCGCGTAGCCGAGCGCCTCGGCCGCCCCGATCAGGAGCCGCAGCCCCGCTTCGGTGTCGACTTCCTTCATGGCGTCTCGGAGGGTCCGGGCCGCGGGGATCAACTCGTAGGCGAGGTAGGCCTCCTCGCCTTGCTCGCCGAAGGAGTGGACTCCGACGATCCCGGGGTGACGAAGGGAGGCGGTGACTTCGCCCTCGCGTCGAAAGCGCTCGAGGCCGGTCGCCCCTCGCTTGGCCTGGACGACCTTCAGCGCGACTTCACGTCCCAGCTCGAGGTCGACCGCCCGATAGACCTTGCCCATGGCCCCCTCTCCAAGGAGCTCGACGATCTCGAACCGACCGCCGTAGCGACGCTCGCCCTGACCGCTCCTACTGCCCAAGCACGCGAGCCTTGGTGATCTTGTCGAGCTTGGGGAAGTTCGCATCGAGGTAGGTCGCACCCTGGGACGTCACGCGCCCCTGGTCGGGTCCCGAGCCTCCCTGGGAAGGCCCGTCTCCGTAGCCGCTGTAGAGCGACTTCACGACGTCCATCCCTGAGACGACCTTCGCGAAGGGGGAGAAGCCCGATTTGTCGAGGCGAGCGTTGTCGGCGAGGTTTATGAAGAGCTGAGTCGTGCGGGTCCCTGGACCCGCGGTCGCGAAGACCAGCGTCCCTGCGCGATTTGACTCCAGGACGGGGTCGTCAGAGAACCTCTTGCTGGACCACTCCTTGGTCCGCGCCGGATCGCCATTGATTCCAAACTGGACAATGAACCCAGGGACGATTCGGAAGAACGAGCAGTCGTCGAAGTAGCCCGTCGTGACCAGCTCGCGAAAGCGATCGGCGCCGCGAGGCGCCCAGTCCCTGTTGACCTCGACCACGAACACGCCCTTGGTGGTCGTGAACTCGACTTGATAGACCGAGGTCGAGTCGACCGGGGAAGAGGTCGCGCTCTCGGTCGAGCCCTGGCCACCTGGGCAGCCGGGGGCGAAGAGGACGAGGATTCCGAGCAAGCTGAACAGGGAGAGGTTGCGCACGGGGGCCTTCCTGGCGCGAGAGCGCCGAGACGAGAGAGCCTGAGGAAGGGGAGGTTACTCGCCCGCTTCGAGGCGCGCCTTGTAGGCGCCGAGCGCGGCGGTGTCCTTCTTGCCCAAGGTCGGAAAGCCCATGTCGAGCTTGCTGAGGGCCTCGACCGCGATCGTGGCGACTTGGAGCCGCATCGAGGGCTTGTCGTCGGCGGGAATCGCATACCAAGGAGCGCATGGGCGCGAGGTCTCGTTGAGCGCGTCTTGGTAGGCGTCCATGTATTTCGGCCAGAGGGCGCGCTCGGCGAGGTCGCCCGCTGCGAACTTCCAGTTCTTGGAGGGGTCGTTGAGGCGCTTGAGGAAACGCGCCTTCTGCTCGTCTCGCCCGACGTTGAGGAAGAACTTGAGGATCACGGTCCCGTTGCGAGCGAGGTGCTGCTCATGGTCCCGGATCGAGGCGTAGCGCTCCTGAAACAGGTTCTTTCGCTTGGCTATGGGCTCGGGGAGCTGTTCGCTCCCGAGATACTCGGGGTGGACCTTGACCACGAGGACTGACTCGTAGTGGCTCCGATTGAAGACCCCAATCCGTCCGCGCTCGGGCAGTCGAAGCGAAGTCCGCCAGAGAAAGTCGTGGTCGTATTCCTCCTTGGAGGGCTGCTTGAACGAGAACACCTGGCAGCCCGCAGGATTGACGCCCGAGAGCACCGCCCGAATCGTGCTGTCCTTGCCGGCCGCGTCCATGGCCTGAAAGACCATCAGAAGGCTGTAGCGATTGTGGGCGTAGAGGACCTCCTGGAGGTCGGACAGCCTCTTGACCATCTCGCCGAGCTCGGCCTTGAGGGCCTTCTTCTTGCCCTTCTTGTCCGGCGCAGTCTGCGTATTGGCGATCTTGAGCGATCCGTCGAAGGGCACGAGGTACGGGCTAGCGACTGGATCGATCATGGGTCCTCCGGGAAGACACCCTAGACGGATTTGTACGCGAGAGGTCGGTAGGCTCGGGGGGTGAACTTCTTCGGACATGCCTGCGTAGCGCTGGAGCGACGGGCCGACGCTGGCTGGGTGCTGGGCGCTATGACTCCAGACTTCGCGACGATGGGCGGCGTGCGCCTCGTGCGGGGAGAATCGAGCGGGAGCTTTGGTGAGGGCGTCGCCTTTCACCACGCGACCGACGAGGCCTTTCACGGAGCCCCGACTTTTCTGGCGCTGATGCGGGAGGCCCGAATCGAGCTCCAGGCTCGCGAGGTTGGGACGGGCGCCTCGCTCGGGATCAGCCACGTCGGGGTCGAACTCCTCCTCGACGGCTGCCTCGTCGAGCGCCTCGGAGTCCCAGGTCTCTACCGCGAGGCCCTCCGTTCTGCGGAGCGCCACGCCGACGAGCTCCGCTTTCGCGGCGACGACGAGCCGGCCGCTCGCGCGCGCTGGCTCGAAGTGTGCCAGCGCCTCCAAGACGCTCCCGTCCCCGAGTGCTACACAGATCCTGATTTCGTCGCCGCGCGACTTGTCGAGATCTTGGCTCGGCGCCCGCGTTTGAGCGTGGAACCTGGCCGCGAACAAGAAGTCCACGCCTGGGCCACGAGCTATCGTCCTCGCGTCGCCGAGGAAGTCGACGCCCTCCTGGCCGAAGTCGAGCAGCGACTCGCTGAACTCTAGCGAGCCCCATGGATCCACCAGCCGAGCTACCTTGGTGAGCCCAGCGTCTACGCCACCCTCCAGCCAGGAGTCAGCTCGTGGGTTTGACCTTCGTGCACCGCGCCTCACTCGTGCTCTTCCTAGGCGCCGGGTTCTGGCTCTCCGCGGCCACCCGAGCCCACGGCTGAACTCAGATCTTTGGCATTCCGGTGGAGTGCCGCATGACGACTTACAGCTGCGACGCCCCTTCCGAGCCGCCTCAGAGCCCAACCCTGCTCTCGCAGACTCTGATGGTTGGTAAGTGGTCTGGCCACGCTTATCACCGCAGCCCGGACGGGAAGACCCTGATCCACCACGAGCTCGACGGGATCCGCGTTCAGCGCGGCAAGACGTCCGTCAAATACGTGATTCAGCTTCGCGGCTACGCGCGAGACTTCGAGTTCTCGCCGACTCACCCCGAGCGAGTCGTGTTCTTGCGCGCCGAGCCAAACGCTACGGGGAGCCGCGTCGCCCTCCTCGATCTGAGCGAGCTCAGCGCGAAGCCCTCTCTGCGAGTCGTCTACACCCCCACCAAGGGGGACTCTCCCTACCAAGTGTCCTGGGGAGCCGCGGGGGACGTGCTCTGGGTCCTCTCGAGCCGGAAGGGTGACTCGGAAGGGGCCCCTCCGATCCACCTCTGGCACCAAGTTCGACTCGCGGACGGCCACGTGAGCGAAGTCGCTTCGGCACCTGAAGTCAAGTTCATGGCACCCTACCTAGACCCCAAGACCAAGCGCTCGAAGTTCGTGTATGGGGACGCGGCGGGGATCCACCTCGTGGACCCGACGAAGCCCGGGGTGCCGCTCCTTCTGAGCCGGGTCGTCATTGGCTCGAAGCGAACGCACGATCGAACCTGGACCTACGCCAAGGGACGCAACCACCTCGCCCTAGCGTTCACGAGCGATCGTATGAAGGGGGTCTATCTCGTCGATATCGAGCGACTCGTCGCGGCCCGAGCCAAGGCGAAGGCCCCTGCGCGTGACGACTACGATCGCGACGCCTTCGACCGCGTCTCCCGGACGCCGTCTGTACACACGCTCTGGTTCTCCCCCCGTGGGACGTATCTCACAGGCGCAGACAAAGCAGTGATCTTCCTGCGACGCACAAGAGACCCGCGTGAGAAGCCAACTCGCTTCGAGATCATGGACACGGAGCGACTCCAGCTCCGTCGCGTGCGCGGAGTGCGCTGGAACGAGGCCGAGACAAAGCTGGCGGTGATCGTGGACAACGAAATCTGGGTCTACGATTGGACGGCCCCCTGGAAGGAGAACGCCGGCCGATCGGAGGGCCCCGGGCTCGATCAACTCGAGGCGCTCACGGGCAAGCGCCCGCGTCTCCGACGGGTCGCGAAGGTCCCCCACGGATTTTTGGCCGAGCCGCAATGGCTCGGGGATCGACTCGTGTTCTCACAATTCGAGGACGTCAAGATCGGCCACCGGACCCGGGGGCCCATGAAGATCCCGCCGCTCCCGACCCCCACGCCCTCGCCGACCCCAGGTAGGAAGCGCTAGGCCCGCAAGGCAGAGGCGGTCGCTCCCTCCCTGAGTGAGTCCGGCGCGCCTTGCGCCACGACCCGGCCCCCTGCGGCCCCAGCGCCGGGCCCAAGGTCGATCACCTCGTCCGCGACTCGAATCAGCGAGAGCCTGTGGACCGTCGCCACGACGAGGTCGCCGCGCGCGCCGAGTTCGGTCAAGAGCACGCCGAGCCGGGCGAGGTCTGCCTCGTGAAGGCCCGTGGCCGGCTCCTCGAGGAGGTAGAGCGTCGGCTTCGAACTGCCCTGCGCACCGAGCCCGCTCGAGACGAGCGTCAAGCGCTGCAGCTCGCCACCTGAGAGCTCTCGAGTCCGACGCCCGAGGGAGAGGTGCCCCAAGCCGACTCGACTCAGGGCGGTCAGGCCTTCGCGGAGCTTGCCCGCAGGGAGGTGGCTCGCGAGGGCGTCGGCTGAGAGGTCGAGCACGTCTTGGATCGAGAGCCCCTCCCAGCGAAGCGCGAGCACGGCGGGGCGATAGCGGGCCCCCTCGCAAGCCGAGCAAGGGAGGTCGAGGTCGGCCAAGACCTCGAGCGCGACTCGCTCGCGACCCGAGCCATGGCACAGCTCACAGCGCCCGGCGGGACTCCGAAACGAGAACGCGCGCTTGGGGAGGTCCGAGCCCAACCCGTGAAACAGAGCGGTCAGCCCAGGCAACAGCCCCAGCGCGCCGAGGACTTCGCCGGCCGCGACGGCGGTCTGTGCTGAGCGGACCCCGCCGAAGCGCTCCAGCCCCCGAGTCCCTGCGCAGCCGACCGC
>JAESQQ010000928.1 GCA_016765095.1 Planctomycetota bacterium
CGCCCCGCGGCGACCTTGAACAGTCCCAGGATGCCGATCGTGGCCGCAAGCAGCACGACGGCGAGCGTCCCGGCGGGCGAGGCCGGCGTAAGTGTGCTCGACCACGTCGCTGACGGTCAGGGCTTGGGAGCCCGCCGTCAGATTGAAGGTCCGGCCGGTCACGTCGTCTCGGCGGGCGAGGGCCACCATTGCGTCGGCGACCCAGTCGACGGGGACGCAGTCGACCAGCGCGGGGCCAATGCTCGGCACGAAGGGGAGCTTCCCGTCGGCCATCAGGCGCATGGGGTAGTAGACGACGTTCCAGTTCGTGGTTTGGCCGCTCAGGCTGTCGCCGACCACGATCGAGGGCCGGAACACGCAGTAGGGGACCCGTCCCTCGTCGCGGAGGAAGCGCTCGGCCTCAGCCTTGGTCTCCTCGTAGGTGTTGCGGAAACTGCCCTCGGGGCCTGGGAGGAAGTCCGCGCTCAGGGTGCCCTGCTCCTCGCCAGTCACGTAGGCCGTGCTGACGTGGTTCAGGCGTCGAAAGTTGCCGGTCTTCTGGGCGGCTTCGGCCAGGGCATAGACGCGCTTGAGGCCGGTGACGTTGATCGCTTTGGCGTCGGCGTAGCTCAACTCGAAGGAGGTGCTGGCCGCGCAGTGGAAGATCTCTTCGGTCTCAAGCGCTAGCTCGCGGAAAGTCCGCTCGCTCAGCCCGAGCGACTCCTGCTCAAGGTCTGCAGGGATCCAGTCGACGCGGTTTGCGTAGCGCCTGGCGCGGAGGCCAAAGATGGTCTGGAGGGTGTCTCGGCCGCGGCGAGCGGCGTGAGCGGGCGACTCGGCCCGAACGAGGCACACGACGCGGTGTGGTTGAGATTTGAGGAGGCGGAGGAGCACTTGTGCTCCCACAAACCCAGTTGCCCCAGTTAACAGCGTGCTCATGGCTCAGTCCTTCAGTGGGGACTAGCGCAATCGCTGATCCGGCGGGAATCCATTGGTAGAGCGAAGCTTAAGCGATTGGTTCAAGATGGCCCCGGCCTCTGCAATAGTCCAGAAACGGAAACTGACTCGCTAACGAGGCGCAAATGAGCCGATCGGGAAGCCTGTGGCGCGCAAGTGAAGAACTCTGCTCGGCACGCGCATTGCGGTAGGTCGGACATGGATTCCAAACGCTACCTCGTCATCCTCAACGCCAACGCGGGTTCCTCGAACACACCGCTCCTCGAAGAGCGGATTCGGGCCGGCCTCGGCGAGGACGAAGGCGCGAGCGTCTTCGTCGTGCGCTGCAAGGACCCCCAGCAGGCTCGCAAGACCGCCAGCGCAGCCGCACGCACCGGTCGCTTCGACGCCCTCGTGATCGCCGGCGGCGACGGTTCGCACCACCATCTCCTCGACGCCGTGGCAGACACGGGCCTTCCCCTCGGCGTGATTCCCCTCGGGACGGCGAACGACCTCGCGGCCAACTTCGACATCAAGGGCGGCCAAGTCGAGGCCGCCTGCGCCGTGATTCGCGCCGGCCGGACCGTCAACCTCGACTTGATTCAAGTCGGCAAGAAGTGCTTCGCGACCGGAGGTGGGCTCGGCGTCCCCGCTCGTGTCGCCATGGGAGTCCACGAAATGCGCGGCCGCTCGCGCGCCTTCCGTCTCCTGATGCGCCTCGCTGGCCACTACATCTATCCAATCGTGACCCTGTTCACGCTCCTCTTCACCCGCAAGCTCCACGAGCGCTACGAGGTCGTGACGGATCGCGGCAAGCGCTGCGAAATCGACGGCTACGCGGCCCTCCTCATGAACTTCCGCTCGCTCGGCAAACACTTTCAGGCTGCACCGAGCGCCAAGCAGTCCGACGGCCTCCTCGACGTCGTCCTGGTTGAGCGCCGCGGGCCGCGAGGCCTGGCCCGCCTCCGCTTCATGTGGACCGTGTTCCACATTTCTCGCGGGACCCACATGGGCCGCAGCGACGTGCACCACCTGCGCGCCCGCAAGCTCACGATCTCCGCTCCCCAAGGCGCCTCGGCCTGCATTGCCGACGGTGAGCTCATGGCTGTGGCCAACACGCTCTCGATCAAAGTCCGCAAACAGGCTCTGAGCCTCCTGGTCCCGGCCGTGCACGCCGACCGGGTCGCCAAGACCGGGTTCGCCGCCAGCCAGAGCCGCGTGGCTTAGTCCCCGTCTCCACCGGCGGAGTATCGCGTTCCGTGTCCAGCCCCTACAACGGGGGTCGCTCAAGGAGCCCAATGCCCCCCACTCTTCACTCGATTGCGCAAGCCGTGCCGGAGCACGTATTCACGGCCGACGACGCCGAGACTCGTCTCTGCGGAGTGTTCGAGGCTCAGGGTGAGGATCCCGACCTCGTCCGGCAGCTCGTCCGCAACAGCGGGATCGAGCAGCGCTACCTCGCTCGCCCCCCCGACTACTACCTCCGAGAGCGGGGCCTCACGGCGCGCAACTCGACGTATCACGAGGTCGCGATCGAGCTCGGCGTGGCCGCGAGCCGCGACGCTTTGAAGGCAGCGGGCGTCGAGCCGGCCCAAGTCGACTTGATCGTCGACACCAGCTGCACGGGCCTCATGATTCCGGCCCTCGACGTCTACGTCGCCAACCAACTCGGGTTTCGCCGCGACGTCCGCCGGATGCCTCTGACCGAGACCGGCTGCGCGGCCGGGGCGACCTCCCTCGCGTTCGGCTCCGACTACCTCCTCGCCCACCCAGGCGCCACCGTTCTGCTCCTCTCGGTCGAGCTGCCTTCGCTGACCTTCCAGCTCGACGACGCGACGCGCGCGAACCTCGTCTCAGCCGCGATCTTTGGCGACGGCGCTGCCGCGGTCGTGTTGGCCGAGGGCCCCGGGCCCAGTCCAGGGCTCGAGCACCTGGCTCACGAGACCGTCTTGTTCCCCGCGACCCAGAAGATCATGGGCTTCGACCTCAGGACCGAAGGCTTCCGGATCGTCCTCTCGAGACGGATCCCGCTGCTTGTCAAGCGCGAGCTGCGGAGCTGCGTCGACGCCTTCCTCAAGCGCCAAGGCGTGACCCTGGCCGAGATCGGGTTCTTCGTGCTCCACCCAGGCGGGACCAAGGTCCTCGACAGCGTGCGCGACGTGCTCGAGTTGAGCGAGGAGCAGGTCGGCGCTTCGCGTCGAACCCTCGCGCGCTACGGAAACCTCTCCTCGGCCTCGGTTCACTTCGTGGTCCGCGAGCTCCTCGACCGCGGCGAAGTCTCGCCGGGCCAGCTCGGGCTGCTGGTCGCCATGGGGCCAGGCTTCACGTTGGAGTTGGCGCTCCAGCGGGGTGTTTGAACACGGGATAAATCCGAGCGCGAAGTTACAGCCCTGAGGTCGAGAGGCCGAGGAAGAGAGAGCGCCTGTCTCTCTGGGACAGGCGTTGGGCGGGGTTTACAGCTCCTGACGTTGACAAGCCTAATCCCAGAGGCCGTCTGTCTCTCCCGGACAGGCGGGCGGGGGTAAACCCCGCACCCTACAGATCGCGAGAGGGCCCCTCCGCAG
>JAESQQ010000929.1 GCA_016765095.1 Planctomycetota bacterium
CGGGCTCGGCAACTCCGGGCTGAACCTCCCCCTCCGTGGCCGGGGTCGCGCCACCCTTGGGGACGACCTGGCCGTCGCGAATCGGGAGAAAACAAGCTCGAAGGCGACCGTCTTCGTCTGGCTCGAGGACCGGGACGGCCTTCCAACAGCCGTCCTCGGCGAACTGACAGCGCGGGGCGAAGGTGCAGTGGGTCGGCTCGGCGGTCAGCTTGGGTGGGAGCCCCTCGATCGGGTCCAAGCGTTGACCCGGGGCGTCGACCCGCGGAATCGAGCGCAAGAGCGCGATCGTGTAGGGGTGGCGCGGGTCCTCGAACAGATCGTCGACGTCTGCCGACTCGACGATCACCCCGCCGTACATCACGACGACCCGGCTGCACATGCCTGCGACCACGGCCAGGTCGTGGGTGATCATGATCAGCGACATGCCGCGCTCGCGCTGAAGGCGCTTGATCAAGACCAAGATCTGAGCCTGAATCGTGACGTCGAGGGCCGTGGTCGGCTCGTCTGCGATCAGGAGGTCCGGGTTGGTGCTGAGCGCGATCGCGATCATGACGCGCTGGCGCATTCCGCCCGAGAACTCGTGCGGGTAGCAGTCGATCCGACCCGCGGCGTCAGGGATCCCGACCAGATCCAGGGCCTCAATCGCCCGCTCGCGTGCAGCCCGCCCGCGGAGGTCGGTGTGCAGCTCGATCGTCTCGGTCAGCTGCTTGCTGATCCGCAGGAAGGGGTTCAACGAGGTCATAGGATCTTGGAAGATCATTGAGATCTTCCCGCCCCGCACCTTGCGAATCTCCCGCTTGGACAACTTGAGGAGGTCCTGCCCGCGATACCGGATCTCGCCCGTCGGGATCTCGGCCGGCGGCTGAGGCAACAGACGCAGGACCGCCATGTTGGTCACACTCTTGCCAGAGCCCGACTCGCCCACGATCGCGACCGACTCGCCCTCGTCAACGTGGAACGTGACGCCGTTGACGGCGTGCCCGACCGCGTCGTCGCCACGGAAGTGAACGCGGAGGTCCTTGACCTCTAGGACCGGGGTCCCCGAACCCTCGCTCACGTGCGTCCCCGCTGCTGCGGATCGAGGGCGTCGCGCAGCCCGTCACCGAGGAAGTTGAGGCTGAACAAAGTCAGCGCCATGGCAAAGCTCGGCCAGAGCAGGAGCCAGAACCGCTCCCCGTTGTCGCCCAACTCCTTGACACCAGAATTGACCAGGGCGCCCCAGCTCTCGAGCGTCTCGCCTGGCCCCCACTCGACCGTCAGGCCCAGGAAGGCCAAGAACGACTCTTGGAGGATCACCGCTGGAACCGTGAGGGTCGTGTAGACGATGACCACTCCGAGCGTGTTCGGGATCAAGTGACTGAACACGATCTTGAGGTCGCTGCTCCCGCACATTCGCGCGGCCTCGATGAACTCCTTCTCCTTGAGCGAGAGGATCTGACCGCGCACGATTCGCGCCATCGTCAACCACTGGACCGCTCCCAAGGCGATAAAGAGCGTCAAGATCGATCTAGAGAAGAAGACCATCAGCAGGATCACCAAGAACAAGTAGGGGATCCCATAGAGGACGTCGACGACGGCCATCAGGAACGCGTCGATCTTGCCGCCGTAGTAGCCGGCCACAGCGCCGTAGACGACTCCGATCAGGAGGCTGACCAGCGTCGCGACCAGCCCGACCATTAGCGAAATTCGTCCACCCGAGACGACTCGACTCATCAAGTCGCGCCCCGAGGAGTCCGTCCCGAGAATGTGGCGCAGAGTCTGGCTCTCGCCGTCGGCGATCGCGCTGACCACGTCGCGCCCGTCGAAGGCGAGGTGTTTGCTGGGCAGACCCTCGACGGTCAGGACGCTCACTTTCCCGTCGACTAGGGTCGCTACGACCGTCTGCTCCGTCGCGGGGAACACGTGCCGCAAGATCACGACGCGCTGCTTGCCAAACACCTTGGGCAGCTTCTTCTTGATCGTGAAGACCACGTCTGCCGCGAGCGGCTCGCCGAGGCTGTTGTCCTTGAGGACTTCGACGAAGTAATCACCCCCGCCGGTGACCTTCAGCACGTCGACGGACCTGGCGCCGAGGTTTTGGACGATCTGCTTGATCTTCTTGCGCCGGACGACGATCCGGTATTCCTTGTAGCGCTCGAGGTTGATCCCAAATGCAAGCTCGGTCTTGGCCTCCCAGCCCGGCGGAAGCTGAGGCTTCTCGCCGACCGTCAGGCTGTTCTTGTTCTGAACGTAGACGTGGCTCGACATAGCCGGCTGGGCGCCGACGAAGTTGAACTGCACGTTCGGATCCGGCATGCCCGGCATCTCGGGCCCAACGGCCGAGATCACGCTCATGGCGACGACGACCCAGAGGCCGACCATGGCCATGCGGTTCTTCTTCAGCCGCCGCCAGGCGTCTAGGTAGGGGCTGACGCCCTTGGTCATGCTTGAGGAGGGATCGCTCAAGAGTAGCGAATCCGGGGATCGAGGAACCCGTAGAGGACGTCGACCACGAAGTTGAAGCCGATCAGCAGGACGCCGTAGAGGATCACGGTCCCCATAGCGAGGGTGTAGTCCCGGTTGAAGGCGCTCTCAACGAACTCCATTCCAAGGCCCGGAATCGCGAACACCTTCTCGACCACGATCGAGCCGGTCAGCATCGCCGCGATCCCTGGCCCGAGGAAGCTCACGACCGGGAGCATCGCGCCCCGCAAGGCGTGGCGGAGCACGATCACCTTCTCGCTCAGCCCCTTGGCCCAGGCGGTCCGAATGTAGTCCTGGTTGATCACCTCCAGCATGCCGGCCCGCGTCAGGCGCGCGATTCGAGCCGCGAAGGGGAGCCCGAGCGTGATCGTGGGCAGGATCAGCCCCTTCCAGTCCGTCCAGCCGTTGTAGCCCGCAGCGGGGAGGATCTTTAAGTAGAGCCCGAAGATCAAGGCGAGCACCGGCCCGACGACGAACACCGGGAGCGAGAGCCCCAACATGGCCGCCGCCATAGACCCGTAGTCAAAGCCGCTGTTCTGCCGGACCCCCGCCACGATCCCCGCGGTCAACCCCAGGCAAAGGGCGAACATCGTCGCCAGGAATCCGAGGTAAGCCGAAGTCGGGAACTTCTCCGCCAAGATCTCATTGACGGTCTTGGTCTTGTTCTTGAACGAAGGCCCAAGGTCAGGAAGCCCGAGCAGGAACTTGCCGAACTGGATGTGCATCGGGTCGTTGAGCCCGTACTTCTTCTCCAGCTGGAGCTTGATGACCTCGTCCATCTTCTTGTCGCTGGAGAAGGGACCGCCCGGAGCGAGGCGCATCATGAAGAACGTGGTCGTGATCAAGACCATCAGCACGATCGGCACTTGGGCCAATCGCTTGAGGAGATACTTGCCCACCTAGACCGTCCGGTCCACGCCAGCGGCCGGGGAGAGAGGGCGCACTACTCCGCCGGCTCCATCCAAATGTACTGATAGGTGTGGTGGTCGAGGACGTTCTCGTACCAACCGCTGACCCGCTCGCTGAGGAGTCCCTGGTTGACGTAGATATAGATCGGAATGATCGGAACATCTTCTTCGACGAGGATCTTCTCGGCCTCGTAGAAGAATTTGAAGCGGTCCTTTTGAACCCCCGTCTTGGCCGCCTTGCGGATCAAGTCGTCGTAGCGCTTGTTGCCCCAGCCGGTGTTGTTGTTCCCGCCGCCGGTCATGAACAGGTCCAGGAACGTGTTCGGGTCGACGTAATCGCCGATCCAACCACCGCGAGCGAGGTGGAAGTTCCGCTTGTCGACCTCGGCCAGATAGACCTTCCACTCGTTGTTGCGGAGCGAGACCGTGATCCCGAGGTTTTCCTTCCATTGACGCGCGATCGCTTCGGCGACCTGCTTGTGAGACTCCTGCGTGTTGTAGAGGAGGTCGATCGTGGGGAAGCCCTTGCCCTTGGGAAAGCCCGCCGCCGCGAGGAGCTTCTGAGCCTTGATCCGGTTGTAGCGGAGCCCCTTGGGCGCCTTGTAGCCGAGCATGTTCGGACAGAAGTAGCCGGCTGGGATCTGCCCGCCCTTGAGCAGGTCACGCGTAATGATCTCGCGGTCGAAGCCCATCGTGAGGGCCTTGCGCACGCGGACGTCGTTGAAGGGCGCCTTCTCGACGTTGATCCGATAGAAATAGCTCCCCAGGTAGGGCTGAGCGTAGTAGTCAGGCAGGCGCTTGATCTCGTCGACCTTGGGGGTCGGGATCGAGGTGCACCAGTCCATTTTCCCCTGGCGGAAGAGCTTGTAGGAGGTCTCGGGGTCGTTGTAGGCGTAAGCGACTAGCTTCTTAAGCCGGACGTTCTTGCGGTCCCAATAGTGCTCATTGGGGACCATCGTGATCTTCTGATTGGCGACCCACTCGGTCATCCGGAAGGGTCCATTGCTGACAATGTTCTCAGGCGTCGTCCACTTGTCGCCGTGCGCCTCGACCACTTCCATAGGCACTGGGTAGAGCGTCTTGAAGGCCGCCAGGTGCAAGAAGTAGGGGCAAGGATTGGTCAAGGTCACCACGAGCGTCTTGGGGTCCTTGACCTTGACGCCGACCTGGTTGAAGTCCTTGATCTTGCCCTTGTAGAACGCCTCGGAGTTCTTGATCGGGAAGAACATGTAGCCGTATTGGCAAGTCGTCGCTGGGGTCAGGGCTCGCTTCCAGGAGTCGTAGAAGTCGCTCGCCTCGACGGCGCTCCCGTCGGTCCACTTCGCGTCGTCGCGGAGGTGAAAGGTGTAGACGGTCAAGTCCGCGGAGATCGTCCAGCTCTTGGCGACGCCGGGCACGATATCGAGGGTCTCGGGGTGCTGGCTGACGAGGCCCTCGAAGAGCGCCGTCGCGAGCCGGTTCTCGGTCACGCCCGTCATGATGTGGAGGTCGAGCGTCTCGGGCTCGGTCCCGTTGTTGAACCGGAAGGTCTGATCGGCGGACTTCCAGGCGTCGTCCTCAGGCTCGAGGTCCTTCTTCCAGTCTTCCTTGAGGTCCCCGGTCCGGTTCTGAGTGACTTCACCGGCGAACGTGGGGAGCGCTATGGCGAGCGCGAGGGCGACGCTGAGCGACGGGCGCATGGGTCCTCCTTGAGGGGGTCGGCCGCGCCGGGGATGGGGGGCCTGAAGGGCGCGTAATCTACCAGAGGGAGCGGTGGAGCGAGAAAAGAGCGCAGCGCCGGGGAGCCCGCTCCCTCCTAGCGAAATCAGCGCGCTGCCTTCCCCCGACGCGAGGCCAAGGCGCCTCCTTCACCGTCTGGGCGAACCATGACACGGGCTCCACACAAGGGCCTTAGGCCCCGCGGCTGGCACCACCGAGGAACGAGGTGGTGAGGGATCGCGGTTCAGGCTATGTCTCGCTGGACGTGGCTCGAATCGCAGCCTAAACCGTGGGCGTTGGTTCTTCGGGATTAGCCTAGAGGGGTCGAGCCCACGCAGGCGCTCGGCCGGACGGCCTACGGGCCTGCGAGGGCTCTCGGGATTCGACAACACGCTTGGGTAGGGGCGGGGTTTACAGCGCCTGACGTAATTATGGACAAGTGCGCGAGAGGCGTCGGGAAGGCTCCTGAGAGGCCTGGTCGGCGCGGCCTCGGGGCGGGCGGGGGTAAACCCCGCCCCTACCCAA